>DAOKZN010000172.1:0-5527 GCA_035325625.1 Mesorhizobium sp.
GCCGCACCCCGCCCTGCGCGGTCGCGCTGGTCGAAGCCGGCATCGCGCGCGTGGTCGGCGCGGCCAGCGACCCCGACCCGCGCGTCTCCGGCAAGGGCTATGCCATCCTGCGCGCGGCCGGCATCGAGGTGGTGGAGAAGGTGCTGGCCCGCGAGGCCGCCGAGCAGCTGGCCGGCTATATGAGCCGTTCCTTGAGGAAGCGCCCGGAAGTGATTCTGAAGCTTGCGCTTTCCGCCGACGGATATATCGGCCGCAGGGGCGGCGGCCAGGTGTCGGTCACCGGCGAGGTGGCGCGTCGCGAGGTGCACCTGATGCGGGCCGAGGCCGACGCGGTGCTCATCGGCATCGGTACGGCGCTGGAGGACGATCCCGCGCTTACCGTTCGGCTGCCGGGGCTGGAGAGCCGGTCGCCGGCGCGCGTCGTGCTCGACCGGCGCATCCGCCTGCCCGAAACGTCGAAGCTGGTCGCCGGCGCCGACCGCGTGCCGCTCCTGATCGCCGCCGCGCCGGATGCCGACCCGCACCGCCGCGCAGCGCTGGAGCGGCTGGGCGTGCGCTTCATCGGCACCGAGACCGTGGATGGAGCGGTCGCCCTGCCGGAGCTGATGGAGGACCTGGCCGCGCTCGGCATGGCAAGCATTCTGGTCGAGGGCGGCGCGGAAGTGGCCAAGGCCTTCCTCGCCGACGATCTGGTCGACCGCATCGTGCTGTTCCGCGGGCCGGACGAGATCGGCGCCGGCGGCGTCGCATCCCCGCTGGACGAGAAGAGCATACCGGCAGGCTTCCGCCCGCTGCGGGAGATGCGCTTCGGCGACGACACGTACAGGGAATGGGTGAGGGACATCTGATGTTCACGGGCATCGTCACCGACGTCGGCAGGGTTGCGGCGGTCAGGCCGCTGAAAGAGGGTATCGGCCTGCGCATCGATACCGCCTACGATCCCGCGGGCATCGACATCGGCGCTTCCATCTCCTGCGCCGGCGTGTGCCTCACCGTCACGGCGCTGCCGGAAGCCGGCTCCAACGCGCGCTGGTTCGAGGTCGAGGCGTGGGAGGAGGCGCTGAGGCTCACCACCGCTTCGGCCTGGCGGCCCGGCACCCGCCTCAACCTTGAGCGCGCGCTGAAGATCGGCGACGAATTGGGCGGCCACATCGTCTCGGGCCATGTCGACGGCATGGCCGAGATCGTGGCGCGCGAGGAGGAGGGCGATGCCGTGCGTTTCACGATTGCAGCGCCGCGCGAGCTGGCGAGGTTCATCGCGCCCAAGGGCTCGGTGGCGCTGGACGGCACCTCGCTCACCGTCAACAAGGTGGCCGGCACGCGTTTCGACGTGCTCCTGATCCACCATTCGCTGGAAGTCACCACCTGGGGCGAGCGCAAGGTGGGCGACCGCGTCAACATCGAGATCGACACCATGGCGCGCTACGCCGCGCGGCTGGCCGAGGCGGCGAAGGAAGGGCTGTGAGGCCGGCCTTCGATTAAGGTCATGGCTTTCGGCTCCGCGGCAATCTGGGCCTTGCGGTCCACTGCGCTTCGGCCTAAGGGACCGGCTCCCTCGGAGATGCAGACATGGCCCGTACCAGAAAACCCAAGCTCCTGATCGTCGAGGCGCGCTTCTACGACGATCTGGCTGACGCGCTGCTGGAAGGCGCCAAGGCCGCGCTCGACGATGCGGGCGCGAAATACGACGTCGTCACCGTTCCCGGCGCGCTGGAGATCCCGGCCGTCATCTCCTTCGCCCTCGATGCCGAGGCCGATGGCGGCACCGCCTATGACGGCTATGTGGCGCTCGGCACGGTGATCCGGGGCGAGACCCATCATTTCGACATCGTCGCCAACGAATCCGCCCGCGCGCTGATGGACCTTTCCGTCCAGGAATCGATTTGCATCGGCAACGGCATCCTCACCACCGAGAACGACGAGCAGGCCTGGGCGCGGGCCAGGAAGGGCGAGGGCGACAAGGGCGGCTTCGCCGCGCGCGCAGCCCTGGCCATGATCGCCGTGCGCAAGAAGCTCGGAGCGTGATGCAAGTGACGCAATCCACCGGCAGCGGTCAGCCTCCCCTGCGCCAGGCCAACAAGCGCGGCGCCGCGCGGCTGGCCGCGGTCCAGGCGCTCTACCAGATGGACGTCGCCGGCAGCGGGCTGCTGGAGACGACCGCTGAATACGAGTCCTTCCGGCTCGGCAAGGAGGTGGACGGCACGCTCTACCGCGAGGCCGACGCGCAGTGGTTCCGCGCCATCCTGGCCGGTGTGGTCGAGAACCAGAAGACCGTCGATCCCATTATCCGGCAGGCGCTGACCGAGGACTGGCCCCTTTCGCGGCTGGATTCGACGCTGCGCGCCATCCTGCGCGCCGGCGTCTACGAGCTGATGAAGCGCGAGGACGTGCCGGTTGCGGTGATCGTGTCGGAATATGTCGACATCGCCAAGGCGTTCTACGACGAGGACGAGCCGAAGCTGGTCAATGCCGTACTGGACCGCGTGTCGCGCCGCGTGCGCGGCGAAGGCCGGGGCAGGGACGCCCGGTGACGGCCGCTGCCATCACCGCCGATCCTGCCCGGGAGGCGCGCCGCACGGCGTTCATCCTCGCCGCCGCGCAGTCGGTGCTGGGCTCGGCGGCGCCGATCTGCTTTGCGCTCGGCGCGCTCGCCGGCTTCTACATGCTCGATGCCGACAAGTCGCTCGCCACCGCGCCGCTCACTGGTTTCAACGTCGGTGTGGCGCTTGGCGCGCTGCCGGCTGCCGCGATCATCCGCGCGCTCGGCCATCGCAACGGCTTCATGACCGGCACGCTGATAACCGCCTTCGGCGGCATGGTGGCCACCCTGGCGCTTTTCCAGTCGAGCTTCTGGCTGTTCGCCTTCGGCCTCATGGTGATCGGCGTCGGCAGCGCTTTCGTGCAGCAGTTCCGTTTCGCGGCGGCCGACAACGCGCCCCCCGAATTCAAGGCGCGGGCCATCTCCTTCGTGCTCGCGGGGGGCATCGTCACGGCGGTGCTTGGGCCGCAGGCGGTGATCTTCACGCATGACCTGCTGGCGCCGGTGCCCTTCGCCGGCTCCTTCGCTGCGATCATGGTGCTTGCGGCGATCGGCGCCGCCATCCTGTTGTTCCTGCGCCGCGAAGACACGGTCGACGCCAGGAAGGAGGACGCCCATGCGGGCCGGTCGCTGGGCGAGATCATCTCCCAGCCGCGCTACGCCGCAGCGCTCTGCTGCGCGGTGGCCTCCTATGCGCTGATGACCTTCGTCATGACCGGCGCGCCGCTGGCCATGGTCGGCTGCGGCTTCTCCTCGGACGAGGCCACGCTCGGCATCTCGTGGCACGTCATGGCCATGTTCGCGCCGAGCTTCTTCACCGGGCGGCTCATCCATCGCTTCGGCGCGCCGGCCATCGTGGCCGCCGGCTTCCTGCTGCTCATCTCCTGCGCGCTCGTGGCGATGTCCGGCCTCCAGCTTTGGCATTTCTGGGGTGCGCTGATCCTGCTCGGGCTGGGCTGGAACTTCGCCTTCATCGGCGCCACCGCGATCGTGGCGCAATGCTACCGGCCGGAAGAGAAGGGCAGGGCGCAGGGCTTCCACGATTTCGTGCTGTTCTCCAGCGTCGCCTTCGCCTCGCTGATGTCGGGCGCGGTCTATAGCAACTGGGGCTGGGGCGTGCTGGTGCAGATCGTCCTGCCCGTCTCCCTGCTCGGTCTCGTGGCCATCGGCTTCCTGGCGCTTTCGGACAGGCGCCGCCGCGCCGGCTGAGGCGGCCGTCGCCTTGTCGTCACCGGGCTGACGGCCTCGCCGGGTGGTCGAGTGTGATCTCCAGCCGGACGGCGCCCGCGCCGGCGAGCCATCGCCGGCGCATGACGACGAAATCGTGCCGTGCGCCGCCGGCTTCCAGCGTCACCAGATCGCCCGCGGCACAGCTTGCCGGAAGCCGCAGCGCCTGCAGCGCTCCTGACAGCCCCTGCCGCGCTGCATGGGAGCTTGCGCCGGATGTCAGCGCGATCTCCACAGCGAAAGTTGCGCCGCCGCCGGGACTCGGCGAATTTCGGTCGTGGTGGCCGTGATCGCCACTTTCTGAAGGAGACTTCGCCATGACTTTGCGTCTTTCCAAGATCATCATGTGCCTGTGCCTGGCGGCTTTCGCCTTCCTCGTGGCGTTCGGCAACATCACCGACTATGGTTCGAACTTTGCCTTTGTCCAGCATGTGCTGTCGATGGACACCACCTTTCCGGGCAATGCGCTGATGTATCGCTCCATCACCAACCCGGCGCTGTGGACCGCCGGCTACTGGCTGATCATCCTCGGCGAGGCCATCACCTGCATCCTGTTCCTGATCGCCGCCTGGAACCTGTGGGCCGCGCGCAATGAAAGCGGGGCGGCCTTCAACAGAGCCAAGAAGTTCGCCGTCATCGGCACCACGATGGGCTTCCTCGTCTGGTATTTCGGCTTCATGGTCGTCGGCGGCGAATGGTTCGCCATGTGGCAGTCGCAGACCTGGAACGGGCAGGAGGCGGCCTTCAAGTTCTACATGACCATGCTGGTTGTGCTGATCTACGTCATCCAGCCGGATGCCGATCTGGACCGCGCCTGAGCCCCCCGCGTCCGCCCGCCGGCGGCTTTGCGCCGCAGCGGGCGGCATGTTGGGCGAAAAGGCGGCGAAAAGCGAACAATATCTTGACGTTCGTCGGCGAACCTGTTCGCATGCGCCGCATCGATATGGCGCCTCGGCAAAGGGGCGCCGGTCGGGGTCCAAAATGTCCGGAAAGGGGTTCTTCCGGATCACCAGTCGAGGAAAAATCCGCAAATGACCATGCTCTATGTCGTCATTCTCTGCGGCGTGCTTTCCGTTGTCTATGCCATCTGGGCGACGCAGTCGGTGCTTGCCGCCGACCAGGGCAACGCGCGCATGCAGGAAATCGCCGCCGCCATCCGCGAGGGGGCGCAAGCCTATCTTTCGCGTCAATACACGACCATCGCCATCGTCGGCGTCGTCGTCTTCCTGCTTGCCTGGTGGCTGCTTTCGGGCACCGCCGCGATCGGCTTCCTGATCGGCGCCGTGCTTTCGGGCGTGGCGGGCTTCATCGGCATGCACGTGTCGGTGCGCGCCAATGTGCGCACCGCGCAGGCCGCCTCCAACAGCCTCGCCGCCGGCCTCGACATCGCCTTCAAGTCGGGCGCCATCACCGGCCTCTTGGTGGCGGGGCTCGCGCTGCTCGGCGTCTCGGTCTACTACTGGGTGCTCACCGGGCCGCTCGGCTACGGGCCGGCCGACCGCACGGTCATCGACGCGCTGGTGGCGCTGGGCTTCGGCGCCTCGCTGATCTCCATCTTCGCGCGTCTGGGCGGCGGCATCTTCACCAAGGGCGCCGACGTGGGCGGCGACCTCGTCGGCAAGGTCGAGGCGGGCATCCCCGAGGACGATCCGCGCAATCCGGCCACCATTGCAGACAATGTCGGCGACAATGTCGGCGACTGCGCGGGCATGGCCGCCGACCTGTTCGAGACCTACGCCGTGACGGTGGTCGCCACCATGG
>DAOKZN010000173.1:0-5511 GCA_035325625.1 Mesorhizobium sp.
TCGTCTCCGGCAGCATGTCGATGACCGAGCGCGGCGGGATGTTGTAGATGATGATCGGCAGCCTGGTGGCCTTCGCCACTGCGGCGAAATGCTCATAAAGGCCGCGCTGGGTGGGCTTGTTGTAATAGGGCGTCACCACCAACGCGTAGTCGGCGCCGGCCTTCTCCGCATATTGCACCAGCCCGACCGCCTCCTCGGTGTTGTTGGAGCCGGCGCCGGCCACCACCGGCACGCGGCCGGCGGCCACCTCCACGCACGCCTTCACCACATGGCGGTGCTCGTCATGCGAGAGCGTGGGCGATTCCCCCGTCGTGCCGACCGGAACCAGCCCCTTGGTGCCCTCGGCGATCTGCCATTCCACGAATGCGCGAAAGGCTTTCTCGTCAAAACGCCTGTCACGATCGAACGGCGTCACGAGCGCGGTGAGCGAGCCTCTCAGCATGCGGAACAAACTCCCTGAAACCTCGGCGGTTTCGCAATTTCTGTCGATTGCCGGCTTTAAACCAAAGCAAGGCGGCGCACCATAGTCTCGACACCGTTGCAGGGCAAGAAAAGCCGACAGGCTCCGGGCATTTCAGGCGATGACCGCATACATTCATTTACGCCCCGTTCACCATTGGCGGCCACGCTTGCGTCGAAGCGCGCGCCCGCCCGGCGCGGGCATTGGAACGACGCCGCCATGACCGCTCCACGTTCCTATCGAGCCGTCATCGCCCTCGGCATGCTGGCCGTGCTGCCGTTCGCCACGGCCGCCGGGCCGGGCGCCGACGCACAGGTCACCGGGGCCGTCCCCCCGGCCGAAGCCGGCGCACCCGGCCAACCGGCCGACATCGCCGGACTGAGAAGCGGGCTCGACGCATTGGCGGCAGGCCGCACCGACGCTGCGCGCGCCGTGCGCGACGGGCTGCCCGCCGGCTCGCTGGACCGGCATGTGCTGGCCTGGGCGATCGCCCTTTACGGCGGCGACAGGGTGCCGAGCGGCGAGATCGCGGCGACGGCCGAGGCGCTGCCGGGCTGGCCCGGCCTGACCGCGCTGCGCCGCAACAGCGAACGCGCGCTGGCCCGCGAGAACCCGGCCCCGCAGGTGGTGGTGCAGACGTTCCACGGCAGCCAGCCGCTGACCGCGCAGGGCACCGTGCTGCTTGCACGCGCCTATGTGGCGCTGGGCAACGCCGATGCCGCCCGCTCCGTGCTTTCGCCGTTCTGGCGCACCGCCAAGCTGGATGCGAAGGACGAAACGGCCATCATCGCCGAGTTCGGCCAGATCATTCCGGCGGGCGACCACCGCTCGCGCATGGAGCGCATGTTCTACGCCGATCGCGTCAATTCGGCCCTGCGCGTGGCGGAACTGGCGCAGGCGAAGCCCCTGGCCGATGCCTGGGCGGCAGCCATACGCAATGCCAAGGAGACGCCGAAGCTGCTGGCCGCCGTTCCGGCCACGCAGCGCGCGGCCGGCTATCTTTTCGCGCAGGCCGAGTATCTGCGCCGCCAGCGGAAATTCGGCGAGGCCGCCGCGATCATGCTGAAGGCGCCGACCGACCGGGCCGCGCTGGTCGATCCCGATGCCTGGTGGGCGGAGCGCCGGGCGCTTTCGCGTGCGCTGATGGATCTCGGCGACGCGAAGACCGCCTACAGGATCGCCGCCGCGCACGCTGCCGAAAGCGCCACCGACGCCGCCGACGCGGAGTTCCACGCCGGCTGGTATGCGCTGCGCGGCCTGAACGACGCCGGAGCCGCAGCGAAGCACTTCGCCCGCATCGCCACGCTGGCGCAGGGGCCGATCACCCTGTCGCGCGCCTATTACTGGCTGGGCCGCGCCGCCGAGGCCGGCGGGCCGGGCGATGCGGACACGTATTTCGCCAAGGCGGCGAACTACGGCACCACCTTCTACGGCCAGCTCGCCGGCGCGCGCATCGGCCGGCAGGCGCTGAACGTTACCGACCCGGTGCCGACCGCCGCCGACCGGCAGGCTTTCGCCGCGCGCGAGGCGGTCGCCGCCATCCAGCGGCTGGAGGATGCCGGCTATCCGCGCTATGCGGAAACGCTCTACCGCGACCTTGCCGGGCAGCTGACGCGCCCGGGCGAGCTGGCGCTGCTGGCTGAAATGGCGGAGAGGCAGGACAACCATTTCCTGGCGCTGAAGGTTGCCAAGATCGCCGCCGCGCGCGGCATCGACGTCGGCGCGCTGTCGCACCCGCTCGGCGTCATCCCGTCTTCCGCCGACGTTTCGAGCGCCGGCGAGGCGCTGGCCTATGCCGTCGCGCGCCAGGAAAGCGAATTCAATGTCGGCGCCGTCTCCGGCGCGGGCGCGCGCGGGCTGCTGCAGCTTCTGCCCGACACCGCCCGGCAGGTGGCCCGCAAGGCCGGCATGGCCTTCTCGCCCGAGCGGCTGACCACCGATGCCGGCTACAACGCCACGCTGGGCTCGGCCTTCATCGGCGAGCAGATCGGCCGCTTCGGCGGCTCCTATGTGCTGGCCTTCGCCGGGTACAATGCCGGCCCGCGCCGCGCCGCCGAGTGGGTGGCGAAATATGGCGACCCGCGCGGCAGGGACATCGACGCGGTGGTGGACTGGATCGAGCGCATTCCCTATGCCGAAACGCGCAGCTACGTTCAGCGTGTGATGGAAAACTACGAGGTCTACAAGATGCGGCTGTCGGGCCGGTTCGACATCGTCGGCGACCTGACCGACGGACGCACGTAGCGGTTGCAATCGGCAAGGGGGGCAGCATTTGGCGGACGGGTTTCGGGATTTCTTCTACTTGGCGGCAGACGGCCTGCGCCTGCATGCGCGCGTCTATGGCGAGGCGGAGGAGGACAGCCGGCCGGTGGTGTGCCTGCCCGGCCTGACCCGCAACGCACGCGACTTCCACGAACTGGCGCTTCACCTTTCAACCAGCGCGCCGACGCGGCGCAGGGTCGTGGCCTTCGACTATCGCGGGCGCGGCGGCTCGGACCGGGACCCGGACGCCGGCAACTACAATGTCGGGGTCGAGGCCAACGACGTGCTGGCCGGGCTGGATGCGCTGGACATCGGCGAGGCGGGGTTCATCGGCACCTCGCGCGGCGGGCTCATCATCCATGTGCTCGGCGCGCTGCGGCCGGAGGCACTCAAGGCGGTCGTGCTCAACGACATCGGGCCGGCGATCGAGGCGGATGGCCTCGCTCATATAGGCGCCTATTTGCAGCGGGCTTCGTCTCCGGGAAGCCTGGCGGAAACGGCACAGGCCCAGCGCTCCATTCACGGCGAAGATTTTCCGGCGCTTGGCGAGGCGGACTGGCGGCGCATGGCGGCGGCGATCTATCGGGAACAGGACGGAAGCTGGGTGCCGGACTACGACCCGAAGCTTGCCGAGGTGTTTGCCGGGATCGACCTGGACAAGCCGCTGCCCACGCTCTGGCCGCAGTTCGAGGCGCTGGCCGCGGTGCCCATGCTGGCCATACGCGGTGCGAATTCGCGGCTGCTCTCGGCAGAAACGCTGGACGAAATGCGTCGCCGCCACCCGAGCCTGGAGGCCATCACCGTGGCCGGACAAGGCCACGCGCCCTTCCTGGAAACGGGCGCCCTGCCCCGCGCTATCGCGGAATTTTTCGACAGGAATTCATAGGCCGGCCAGAGGAGCCACCCGCCGGCCCCACTCCCGCAAGGCCGAAAGCGCTCACGAGGTCGCACAACCTTTGCGGGAAAACTGATCTGATGGACGAAGCTCTGCCTTACCGGGCGCGCTTGCACCCTGCGGCAGTCGCCTGCGATGCAGCCGGACATTCCGTCTCCGCGTCGCCCTCCACGACCGGGGCCGCCGGCCGGCTTTCCAGCACGGTGACGCAGCCGTCCAGATCGTGCGTGGCCAGATGCGCATAGCGCATGGTCATCTGCAGTGTCTGGTGGCCGAGCCACATCTGCACGCGGCGTATGTCGATGCCGCCCTGGACGAGGCGCGAGGCACAGGTATGGCGCAGGATATGCGGCACCACCTGCGTGTCGGCGCCGAGGCCGACTTCCATCTTGGCTTCGTTCCAGATGGCGCGGTATTGCGGCTGGTTG
This sequence comes from Mesorhizobium sp., assembly GCA_035325625.1. Lineage (GTDB taxonomy): Bacteria > Pseudomonadota > Alphaproteobacteria > Rhizobiales > Rhizobiaceae > Mesorhizobium. The sequence continues at coordinate 4,046 of DAOKZN010000173.1, forward strand.
AGCATGGCGAACGGGCCCTTCAGCCTGCGCCCCTCGGCCGAAACCGATACCGCCGCACGGGCGCGGTCGGTCAGCGGGATGGTGCGGCTGCGGCCCGACTTGGTGATCCAGAAAGAGACGCGGTGGCCCTGGATGTCGTTCCAGATGAGGCCGAGGGCCTCGCCCAGGCGGCAGCCGCTGTCGACAAGGAAGACCGAAAGCCTGTAGGCGTCCTCGCTGCGGCCGCGGATGGCGGCGAAGAGACGAGCCTCCTCGTCCCTTTCGAGAAAGCGGATTCGCCCGGCCCGCTCCTTCTGGCGGCGGAACTCGGGCAGGCTGTGGATATCCCCCATTTTATGAGCCTTGCGCAGCAATTTGCTGAGTGCAGCCATCTTGCGATTGATGGTTGCGTTGCTGTTGCCGCGCTGGCGCAGGGTTCCGATAAGACTGTCGAGGGTATTCTGGTCGAACGTGCTGAAGCGTTCGCCAAGCAAAATCTCGTCGATTTCGCCGATGAACGAGCTGACATTGTACTTATGCCGCCCGTCATCCCATAATATGTCACGATAAGCTGAAAACAGCTCGCCGATCCTGTATGCTTTTACTTCTCGTATCCCGATATCGTATTTGATCTTCGTATTTTGAGAAGTGAAAGCAGCAAAGTGATCGGAGAGCGGACCCTCCTGAAGCGCATTATTGGACATTTTATCACCACACCCCCGAGTGGATAAGTTAAGCCCTATCCATTCAGGGACGCCCTTTCAAGAGGCCAGATCTGCCGGCAAACCCTCTCCGCCGTGCGGAGAGCCCTTCAAGGCCGCGCCGCAAACCTGCCCAGCTACCGTTTCACCCCCAGTTTTATCTTCGCTCCAAGCCTATCACGACGCGAAAAGACCCGAGCGCTTTCGCGCCCGGGTCCTCATATTCAGGTAAGAGACAGCATCTCTTAGAAATTGCGCTGGAAGCGCAGGATGCCGCCGACACCGTCGTCCTTGCCATGGTAGGCGCTGGAGCTCAGGTTGTAGTAGTCAACTTCGGCGGTGATGGTGAAGCCGGGAACGATCGTGTAGGCGACGTTCGCAGCCAGACCGAAGGTCTTGCCCTCGTCATAGGAGAGCTGGGCGTTCAAAGAGGTCTTCTCGTTGACCTTGTAGGTCGCGCCGCCCCAGATGGCCCAGTTGCCTTCCCACTGCTTGTAGAAGTTGGTGACAACGTTGTCCTCGGTGCCGTAGCCGCCCATCACGAACAGCGAGAGCTGCTCGGTGGCGTTCACGTCGAGGCGAACCTTGCCGGCCCACTCTTCGAACGCGCTGTCGTAACCGACGACGCCGACGATACCGCCCCAGCCCTGGGAGTACTTGGCGCCGACGACCACATGCGGCATGTAGCTGTCGATCGTGTACGCGCCCGAGCCCTGCTCCAACGACACGATGGCCGAGAAGCCGTTGCCCGCGTCGAAGGTGTAGCTGATCAGGTTGGTGTCGAAG
>DAOKZN010000174.1:0-5494 GCA_035325625.1 Mesorhizobium sp.
AACAACGGTTTCGACGACGGCGTCTACCGCCTCGCCCAGATCGCCCACGACACCGACTATCCCGGCACGCCGGTGCTGTTTTCCTGGGCGTCGGCCGGCGCCACCACCGGCTACATCTACGACAAGGAAAGCGCCAACGCCGCCCGCGACGACCTTGAGAGCACGCTGAAGATGCTGGCCGCCTCGCGCGCGACGAGCATCGACATCATCGCCCATTCGATGGGCACCTGGGTGACCATGGAGGCGCTGCGCCAGCTTGCCATCGAGGGCGACCGCGACCTTTCCGGCAAGCTCGGCAATGTGGTGCTGGCCTCCCCGGACATCGACGTGGACGTCTTCAAGAAGCAGATGCTGCGCTACGGCAAGCCGGACCGGCCCTTCACCGTGCTGCTTTCGGGCGACGACCGGGCGCTTTGGCTGTCCGGCCTGATTTCCGGCGACAAGCCGCGCGTCGGCGACTACGGCAACGCCGCCGACCTTGCCGGCTATGGCGTGACGGTGGCCGATCTCAGCCAGACCAAGGGAGGCGACCGGCTCAACCACACCAAGTTCGCCAACAATCCCCTGCTGGTGCAATTGCTGGGAGAGCGCCTGCGCATGCCGGCCGGCCTTGCCTCCGACCAGATCGACGCCAAGCCCATCGACACGCTGGGCCAGGGCATCGGCAAGACGGTAGGCTCCGTGGCCGAGATCATCATCACCACGCCGTTCAAGGTGCTGACCATCGCCACCGGCGGCTAGAAACGGCTACGGCATGATGTTGAAGACCACCGTGTCCGAGCCTGCCGCCGCCGATATGCCGACCCGCAACTGCCACCAGCCGCGCATGGAGAACGTCACCCCCTCGATGCGATAGCGCCCGTCGCCGAGATAGTCGGTGACCTGCGGGCTGGTCGGCAGTCCGTGGGCGTGCTGCGGCATGCCGCCGGAAATGTCGATGGCCGCATATTCGACGGGCGCGCCGCCGGCCGTCCGGACCTTCAATGTCCAGGCCTGCGATGCGCCCTGCCGCACCACCCCGCCTTCCGGCGCGATGGTGACCACGAACAGGCCGGCCGCGGTGGCTTTCGAGCGGGAAAGATCGGGGCCGTCGCGGCCGGACAGCGTAAGATAAGCCACCGCCCCCGCGGCAGCCAAGGCTACCGCGAGCCCCAGAGCCACTAGAACATTGCGCCAGAACGGGGCCAAGTCCGCTTCCTTCCGGTTGGGAGCGCGGCGTGCCGCAAAGCATCTGCCGCATCTAGCATGGTGTCCGCCCCGGCAAAAAGCTACAGCAGGCGCAAAGCAGGAGGACGGCGTGTCTTTGAACGGAACAGCTTCGATCGGCGAATGCATGCTGGAACTGTCGGGGCGCAGCGGCGCCGAGTGGCGCATGGGCTTCGCCGGCGACACCTTCAACACGCTGTGGGCTCTCAAGGCACTGTGCGGAGACCGCCCGGCCACCTACGTTTCCGCATTCGGCGACGACCCCTTCTCGCGCGACCAGATCGCATTCTTCGGGCAGAACGGCATCGGCATCGGCGCAAGTCCCGTCATCCCCGGCGCAAGGCCGGGCCTCTATGCCATCACGCTGACCGGCGCGGAGCGCTCCTTCACCTACTGGCGCTCGGATTCGGCCGCGCGTCGGCTGGCGTCCGATCCGCATGCTCTGGCAAAAAGCCTTGCGGGTCAGAGCCTTGTCTATTTTTCCGGAATCACCTTGGCAATTCTGGATGGCAGTTCCCGCACGAGGCTGCTGGAGGCGGTCGGCAACGCGCGCGACAACGGAATCCTCGTCGCCTTCGACCCGAACTACCGGCCGCGCCTGTGGCAGGACCGTGCGGAGGCGCAGGCCGCCGTCACCGCGGCACTTGCCGTCACCGACATCGCCCTGCCCACCTTTCCCGACGAGCAGGCGCTGTTCGGCGACGCCACGCCGGAGGCGACCGCGGAAAGGCTGATGCGGCAGGTCGGCGAAGTCGTGGTCAAGAACGGCGAGGCACCGGCACTGGCCGCCGCCGCAGGCGGGACATGGCAGATACCGGCCCAGCATGTGGCCGATCCTGTCGACACCACCGGTGCCGGCGATGCCTTCAACGGCGGCTATCTGGCCGCGCGCCTTGCCGGCCACGCGCCTGCGGAAGCCGCCCGGCGCGCGCATCGCGTTGCCGCGGCGGCGGTGCAGGTGCGCGGCGCGCTGGCGCCCTTCGAGGTGCTGCGGGCGGCTTTTGCCGGATAGACGTCAGGCCGGTCCGGCTATGGCTGGCGGAACCGATATTCCGTGACGTGGTGATAGACCTCGCCGGGCGACAGCGTGGCCTGCGGGAAATAGGGCCGGTTCGGCGCATCAGGCCAGACCTGCGGCTCCAGGCAGAAGCCCGAGAAGGGGTGATAGCCGACCCCGCCGAGCCCCGGCGCGGCGGCCCTGATGTGCTGGCCGGTGTAGAACTGCACGCCCGGCTCCGTCGTCCACAACTCCATCTCGATGCCGGATCTCGCGCCCTGCACCCAGGCGGCCTGCCGAAGCGGGCCGCGCCCCGAAGCCAGGCAAAAATTGTGGTCGTAGGGGAACTGCCCGCCATCCCCTTCCGGGCGGATCGGCCTGGCCTGACGGAAATCCAGCGGTGTCCGGTCCACCGGCTGCACCGTGCCGGTCGGGATCAGGTCGGCATCGGTCGGCAGCCAGGCGCCGGCGAGGATCGCCACGCGATGGTCGAGCACGTCGCCGGCACCGCCGTCGTCGAGGTTGAAATAGGAATGCTGGGTCAGGCTGCACGGCGTGGGCTCGTCGCAGGTGGCGCTGATCTCTACCCTCAGCGTGCCCGGGATCTTCAGCCGGTAGGTGCAGGTCACCTCCAGCGCGCCGGGAAAGCCCATCGTGCCGGCAGGATCGTGCAGTGCAAGCGTGACGAAATCCCGCCCGTGCAGAGAAACCGTCCACGACCGGCGGGAATAGCCGGCCGAGCCGCCATGCAGCGTGTGCCGGCCGAGAAAATTCCGGTCCGTCTGGCGGTGCCGGCCGGCCAGCGTGAAGCGCCCGTCGCGGATGCGGTTGGCAAAGCGGCCGACCACCGCGCCAAAATAGGCCTGATCAGCCTCATAGGGCTCGAAGCGGTCGAAGCCGAGCACCAGCGGCGCGTCGTGCCCGTCGAGGCGAAGGTCCTGCACGACGGCGCCCCAGCACAGGATGTTGGCGCTCAGCCCGCCGCCGCGAATGGCGAAACGCCGCACGGCTTCGCCGGCCTGCGTCGTGCCGAAGACCTCGCCATCCTTCATGCACGCCATTCCTTGCCACGGGCTCGCCTGAAGCCGAGATATAGAGCATTCCGCGGCCCGGAAAAATCAACAGCGTCGTGGAAATGCGGCGGAAACAAAAAGATGGGGCGGCTGCGCCGAAAAGCGAGCCGCCCCGTTCTAGAATCGCCTCGCCGGCTTAGAAGCCGAGGCCGCCGATGCAGACATATTTGGTGTCGAGATAGTCGTCCATGCCCTGATGGCCGCCCTCGCGGCCGAGGCCGGATTCCTTCACGCCGCCGAAAGGCGCTTCCGGCGTGGTGATGAGGCCTTCGTTGACGCCGACCATGCCGTATTTCAGCCCTTCCATCACCCGGAAGGCGCGGCCGAGGTCGCCGGTGTAGAAATAGGCGGCAAGGCCGAATTCCGTGTCATTGGCGAGCGCGACCGCCTCTCCCTCCGTCTCGAACCGGAAGACCGGGGCGATGGGGCCGAAGATCTCTTCCTTCATGAACCTCATTTCGACCGTGGCACCGGAGATGACGGTGGGCTCGAAGAAGGAGCCGCCCAGCGCATGGCGCTTGCCGCCGGCCACCACCTTGCCGCCCTTGGAGGTGGCGTCGGCGATGAACTCCTCGACCTTCTCCACCGCCCTTTCGTCGATCAGCGGTCCCTGCTGCACGCCGGCGTCGAGGCCGGGGCCCACCTTCAGCTTGCCAGAAGCCTCGGCCAGCTTGTCCACGAACCTGTCGTAGATGCCAGCCTGCACGAAGAAGCGGTTGGTGCACACGCAAGTCTGGCCGGAATTGCGGTACTTCGCCATGAGGGCGCCTTCGACAGCGCGGTCGACATCGGCATCGTCGAAGACCAGGAACGGCGCGTTGCCGCCAAGCTCCATCGAGACCTTCTTCACGGTCGACGCCGACTTGGCGATCAGCATCTTGCCGACCTCGGTCGAGCCGGTGAAGGTGATCTTCTTGACCAGCGGGTTGGTGCAAAGCTCGTCGCCGATGTCGGCGGCCGAGCCGGTGACGATGTTCACCACGCCCTTCGGCATGCCCACTTCCTCGCACAGCGCGCCCCAGGCAAGGCCCGAATAGGGCGTCTGCGTCGCCGGCTTGACGACGGCCGTGCAGCCGGCGGCGATGGCCGGGCCGATCTTGCGCGACAGCATGGAGGACGGGAAGTTCCACGGCGTGATGGCGGCGATGACGCCCACCGGCTCGCGCGTCACCAGGATGCGGCGATCCGCCCAGGGCGAAGGCACCACGTCGCCATAGGCGCGGCGCGCCTCCTCGGCGAACCACAGCACATAGGCGGCCGAGGAGCCGACCTCGCCCTTGGCCTCGGTCAGCGACTTGCCCTGCTCCAGTGTGAGCAGTTCGGCCAGCGCGTCCTGGTTGTCCATGATGGCGTCGTGCAGCTTGCGCAAAAGCTTCGAGCGCTCCAGCGCCGAGGTCTTGCGGAAGGAGAGGAAGGCCTGGTGCGCGGCCTCGATGGCCCTGCGCGTTTCAGCCGCGCCCGCATAGGGCACCGTGCCGATCTTGAGGCCGGTGGCCGGATTGGTCACGTCGACGGTCTTGCCCGAATCGGCCTGCACCCACTCGCCGTTGATGAGATTGGCCTGACGCATGAAATGGCTGGTCTTCTGGAGCATTCTTCTCGCCTCTCGTCCGACGCGCCGCAACGCGCCGGTCCACTGGAAATTCGTCACCGCCGGCAGGCTGGCCCGCCGGCATTCTGCCGGGTCGATGGTTGCGATATGCGTGAATATATGGCCTTCCCCGCAAGCGCGCCACCTCATAACCCGCGCATGGCATCTGGATCAATCGTCTTGTGCCATGACCTTGTGGTCCAGCAAGAGGCGGCATGGCGGCCACCATGTCGCGAGGGTGAAATCGCGCGCGCCTTGCGTTTCGCGCCGCTTTCGCATCCCTATATCCCGGAAAACCGGATGGGAAAGATTGATGCGCATAGCCACGACCCTGCTGATCCTGCTTCTGGCGCTGACGCCGGCCGCGGCCACGGAAGCCGGATGGGCGCTGCTGCGCAGCGGTGGCCATGTGGTGCTCCTGCGCCACGCCAACATCACCGGCACCTCGGAGCCGGCGAATTTCGACATCGACAAATGCGCCACCCAGCGCAACCTCTCGGAGCGCGGCCGGCAGCAGGCGCGCAAGATCGGCGCGCTGTTCGCCGCGCGCGCCGCCCCGGTCGAGCGCGTCCTGTCGAGCCGCTACTGCCGCTGCCTGGAAACCGCGCGCATCGGCTTCGAGAGCGA
>DAOKZN010000175.1:0-5488 GCA_035325625.1 Mesorhizobium sp.
CCCATGAAGGTCTTGTAGTAGAAGCCGGCCGAGAGCAGCGGGCCGGCGAGCTGGTTGGCGGCGCCGATGTCGAAGGCAAGCGAGGGAAAGCGGTTCTGGCTTTCGGCGACGAGCCCGTCATGGATCTCGACCATGGTGGCGGGCAGGTTCGGCTCGCGCACCCCGCCGCGCAGCACCGTCACCAGCGCGTTCGGCTCATCCACCCCGGCGCTCAGCACGCCGCGCGGGCGGTGGTACTTGAACGAGCGGCCGAACAGGGTCACCCCGTTGGCCAGCAGCGCGGAGGCCAGCGTGTCGCCGGGATGGCCGGTGAAGGACCTGCCGTCGAAAGTGAAGCGGATCGTCCTGAAACGGTCGATACGGCCGCCGGTGGTGGCGCGGCGCGGGCTCACGATTTCGCTCCGTGGCGGCCCGCGGTGTCATGGCGCAGGTCCGCGCGCACGAAGGCCACGCTGGAAATCTCGTGGGTCAGCGTGTCGCGCACCAGTTCGAGATGCGCGCGGCAGCCGCCGGAATGCTGCCAGATCTCGGTGTGGGGACCGGCCGGATTGGCGCGGTCGTAGACGTATTCGTTCCACGCCGCGATGTCCTGCGAGCCGGCGGCGGGGCGGCGGCGCGTGCCGTCGCCCTGATAGGTGAATTCGGACACGTCGCGCGGGCCACAATAGGGACAGGAAATCAGCATGTTCGTTTCCTACCGCGTGATGTTGACAGATTGAATCGCCATCCTGCTCTAACCTTTTGTCTGAGCATGATCTTATCCGAAAACCGGTTCCCACTTTCCGGGATCATGCTCTAATGCAGCCGCGGCGTGGCGCCCTGGCCCTTCTCGTCTATGAGGATGCCGCGATGGAAGCGGTCGAGGGTGAAGGCGGCGTTCAGCTCGTGCGGCTCGTCGCGGGCGATGGTGTGGGCGAAGCACCAGCCGGAGGCGGGCGTTGCCTTGAAGCCGCCATAGCACCAGCCGCAGTTCAGATACATGCCCGGCAGCGGGCCCGTGGTGATGATGGGCGAGCCGTCCATCGACATGTCGCACACCCCGCCCCAGGAGCGCAGCATCCTGACCGGCGCCAGGCCGGGGAACAGGGCCAGCATCTCGCTCATCACCTCTTCCACGATCGGCAGATTGCCGCGCTGGGCGTAGGAATTGTAGCCGTCGATGTCGCCGCCATAGACGAGCCCGCCCTTGTCGGACTGCGACGCGTAGAAATGGCCCATGCCGAAGGTCACCACCGTGTCGAGGAACGGCTTGATCGATTCCGACACGAACGCCTGCAGGACATGGCTTTCGATGGGCAGTTTCTCTATCCCCGCCAGTTGCATGACGCGCCCGGTGCTGCCCGCCACGGCTATCGCTACCTTCCTGGCGCGGATCTCGCCGCGCGAGGTGACGACCCCGGTGACGCGGTCGCCCTCCTTGAGGAAGCCGGTCACCTCGCAATTCTCGACGATGTCGACGCCGCGGCGGTCGGCGCCGCGCGCATAGCCCCAGGCGACCGCGTCGTGCCGGGCGGTGCCGGCGCGCCGCTGCATCAGCCCGCCGACGACGGGGAAGCGGGCGCCGGCCGAAACGTCCAGCGCCGGGATCAGCCGCGCGATCTGCGCCGGCGTCATCAGTTCGGCATCGACCCCGCAATGGCGCATGGCGTTGCCGCGCCGGGCGTAGTCGTCGAGCTGCGCCGGGCTGTGGGCGAGGTTCAGGCAGCCGCGCTGCGAGAACATGACGTTGTAGTTGAGGTCGTGGGACAGGTTCTCCCACAGCTTCATCGAATGCTCGTAGAAGCGGGTGTTGGCCGGCAGCAGGTAGTTGGAGCGCACCGCAGTGGTGTTGCGCCCGACATTGCCGGAGCCGAGCCAGCCCTTCTCCAGCACCGCCACATTGGTGATGCCGTGCTCCTTGGCCAGATAATAGGCGGTGGAGAGCCCGTGGCCCCCGCCGCCCACCACGACGACGTCGTAGGACGGCTTCGGGGCCGGCTTGCGCCATGCCGGCTTCCAGTCCCGGTTGGCTCTGAGCGCGTTCGCAATGAGAGAAAAGGCCGAATATTCCGCCATTCTTGCCGTGAATCCGTTGCGGGAGGCCGAGACTATAGAGCAGAGCCTTGCGGCAAAGCCAAGATTGCGCCGCCGCTTTTCGGAAGGCCGACGCAAAAGGCGGCGGTGCCGCCGTCCGCGCCGGCTTGCCCCCCGGAATGCACGCCACTATCAATGGCATGCTTCTTCGGCCGGCCCGGGATCTGCGCATGACGCTTCGATGGCTCCGTCTTCTTCTGGTTCTGGTCGCGGCCGCGGCTTTCGCGCCGTCGGCCGCGACGGGGCAGGAGCAGGCGCCGGCGGCTTCCGACCTCGTCGCCACCCAGCGGCAGGTGTTGCAGAAGCTGACGGCCGAGGCCGACGAGCTCGACAGCAAGATCCAGCAGAACGGCGACGACGACGCCAAGCTCGTCGACATCCGGCTGCAACTGGAGGAGCTGTCGCGCCAGGCGCTGGCAAGCGCCGTGGCCTTCCGCCCGCGCATGGCCGAGATCAATGCGAGGCTGGAGCAACTGGGGCCTGCGCCGGCGGAGGGCCAGCCGGCCGAGCCGGACATCGTCGCCGGCGAGCGCAAGGCGCTGACTGCGGAGAAGGCCGAGATCAACGCCGCGACCGCGGTGGCCCAGAGCCTGTCCATCCGCGTCAGCGGGCTGACCGACAAAATCGCCGCCACGCGCAGCGCGCTGTTCCGCAACCTGCTGGCCAAGCGCTACGAGCTGGCGGACGCTTTCGCAGGCAGGGTCGTCTCCGACGCGCAGGCGGAGTTTTCGAGCTTCCACGGCGCCGTCTCGTCCTGGCTGACCTTCGTGTTCAAGTACAAGTTCCAGGCGGTGCTGGCGGCCACCCTGATGGCGCTTGCCGCGGCGGCCGTGCTGCTCATCGGCGGCCGTCGCCTGTTCGGGCGCCTGCTCGACCCCGATCCCGCCGTTGAGGAACCGTCCTATCTCGGCCGCCTCTCGGTTGCCTTCTGGTCGACGCTGCTGCCCACGGCGGCGCTCGTCGTGTTCTTCGCGGCCACCTTCTTCTTCTTCAACTATTACGGCGTGCTGCGCGGCGACATCGGCGTCTTCCTCAAGGCGTTCATGCAGGTCGTCGTGGTGACGTTCTGCGTCAACCGGCTGGCCAACGGCGCGCTGTCGCCGAAGCTGCCGAACTGGCGGCTGATCCCGGTGGAGTCCGGCCCCGCGCGCTGGCTGGTGCGCCTGGCGACGGCGATGGCGGTGGTAATCAGCCTCAACAGCTTCCTGTCGGCGGTCAACGAGCAGATGGGCTCGCCGCTTTCGCTCACCATCGCGCGCAGCTTCGTCGCGGCCGTGGTGGTCGGCCTGATCCTGATCCTGATGGGGCTGGTGCGGCCGTTCCGCACGCGCGACGGGGCGTGGCGCTCGTGGCCGGCCTGGCTGCGCTACAGCGCCTTCGCGCTCGGCCTTTTCACCATCGGCGCGGCGCTGCTGGGCTATATCGGGCTGGCGATCTTCGTGTCGCTGCAGGTGGTGGTCACCGGTACCATCCTGCTGACGGCCTATATCGGCTTCCTGTCGGCGCGCGCCATCGGCGAGGAGGGCGGCTTCGGCGGTTCCTCGGCGGGACGATGGCTGGCGCAGCGCACCAGCCTGGAGGAGTCCACGCTCGACCAGCTCGGCCTGGCGGTGAGCATCGCCATCAACCTGCTGATCGCGCTGGTGTTCCTGCCGCTGATTTTTCTGATGTGGGGTTTCCAGCCCGGCGACATCCAGGCCTGGGCCTACAAGCTCGCCACCGGCGTCAATGTCGGCTCGGTGACGATCTCGTTCACCGGCATCCTGACCGGCCTCGTCGTCTTCGTCATCGGCTACTTCCTCACCCGCTGGTTCCAGGGCTGGCTGGACGGCTCGGTGATGGCGCGGGGCCGCGTCGATGCGGGCGTGCGCAATTCGATCCGCCTGGTGGTGGGCTATGCCGGCGTGGCGATCGCGGCTCTGGTCGGCATCTCGGCGGCGGGCATCGACCTGTCCAACCTTGCGCTGGTGGCCGGCGCGCTCTCCCTGGGTATCGGCTTCGGCCTCCAGAACGTGGTCTCGAATTTCGTCTCCGGCCTGATCCTGCTGGCCGAGCGGCCGTTCAAGGTGGGCGACTGGATCGTGGCGGGCGACGTTTCCGGCACGGTGAAGAAGATCAGCGTGCGCGCCACCGAGATCGAGACCTTCCAGCGGCAGTCGGTGATCCTGCCCAATTCCAACCTGATCAACGGCGCGGTCGGCAACTGGACGCACCGCAACAAGCTGGGCCGCGTCGAGATCAAGGTGGGCGTGGCCTATGGCTGCGACGCCCGGCGCGCGCACGAGATCATGCTGGAGATCGCGCGCGCCCACCCGCTGGTGCTGAAGAATCCCGAGCCCTTCGTGCAGTTCGTCAATTTCGGTCCGGCGGCGCTGGAGTTCGAGATCCGCGTCTTCCTGGCCGACATACTGAACGGCGGCGGGGTGCAGAACGACATCCGCTTTTCCGTGCTGGAAGCGTTCGGCAATGCCGGCATCGAGATTCCCTCGACGCCGCGCGCCGTGGTGACCGAGCCAGAGCCGGGGCCTGGCCCCTGGCCGCTGGACGACGACAAGGCGGAGGTCTTGGGCGCGGAAAAGGAGGCCGAGCGCACGCGCTCGGCGCGTGGCCGCAAGCGCCGGCCGGACCCCGGCTGACCCGGCCTTGCGTTCACTGAACGCGGCCGCTGATTGCGGCATGAATGTGGCATTCAGTTGCGGTTCAGCTTCATTCCCTTATAAGCTGGTTGCAAAGGCAAAATCGCCTTTGCAGGCAAACAGGGGCGGTGGAGACACCGAGACAGCAATGTGGAAATCCCTCATCGCCGCCGCGGTCCCCGCGGTCATTGTCGTCGGCACCGGAGCGGCTTATGCGGCGAGCGCCGTCAACAAGGACGCCGAAACCCGCACGTTGGTCGTGACGGAAGGCGGCAGCAAGTCGGAACTGTCGCTGGCGGCCGGCGAGACGGCCGAGTTCTGCCCCAAGGGCTGCTTCGTCACCATGCCGAACGGCGACCTCGAGGCGCTCACCGGCACGGAGACGGTCGAGATCAGCGGCGGGGTCGCGCGCATCAAGTGACGCGGCTCGGCAGGCACGCTTGCGGAAGGGCCGGCGCTTGTCCGGCCCTTTGTCGTTCCCGGCCCGACCGGCCGCTGCCGCGCGCCATGACCCAAGTCGCGGCGCCTACGGGCGGTGTCGCAAACAGGCTGTATTCGCGCCGCATCGCTCTGTAGTGTGCCCGAAAATCCCACTTCGGAGCGACGGACAATGGCAGGGTTTCCGGAAAAGGCGAAGGTCGTCATCATCGGGCTGGGCGGCATCGTCGGAGCCTCCGTCGCCCACCATCTGATCGAGCGCGGCTGGGACGACATCGTCGGCATAGACAAGTCCGGCATCCCCACCGACATCGGCTCCACCGCGCATGCCTCCGATTTCT
>DAOKZN010000176.1:0-5433 GCA_035325625.1 Mesorhizobium sp.
CCGAGCGGGCTTGGACGGCAAACGGGCGGTTAGTGCTGGCCGCCCTTGCGGCCGGCTTCGGAAGCCCTTTCCCGATCCTCGGCGAAGTTGCCGCTGCCACCGCGATGCTGGCTCTTGTCGCCGCCGGCATTCTGCTGGCGGTTGCGATCGTCGTTCTTGTGGCTCTGCTGGCCGGCCTTCACATGCTGCTCGTGGGTTCCGCCTTGGTTGGGCATGATGCTTCTCCTTGGTTGGGACTTGTCGCGAGGCATCGAGCGACACCTCGCTTGCACAACCGCGCAGCCTGTCCGCCGTTCCCTCACATAATATTTCGTGAACCCGGCATCCGCCGGACCTGCCGCCGAGGCGACCCCTCGCGTCCGGCGCTGCCTTGATGAATTTCCGTAGAGAGGCAGGCCAATGGCAAGGGTCAGCGCCGGGCCGACCGGAACGCCGCATCGCGCAACCGGCGAACATGGCCGAACGGCAGCATGCGCCGGCCACGCGAGCGTGCGGCGCATGCATTCTATTCGTCTGCTTTTATTTCACTTCTGCAACGCCGGGTCGTTCCGACTGGCTGCAAAGGCTATCGACAAAGGCCCGCCTGCCGATGCGCCAATGGCGAAGCGCTTTAGAACGGGATTTCGTCGTCCAGTTCGCGGGACATGCCGCCACCGCCGCCGCCACGGCTTGCGCCGCCCCCGCCGCCACCACGTCCATAGTCGCTCGGGCCGGACTGGCCGAAACTGTCCCGGCCGCCGCCGGAATAGCCGACCTGGCCGCCCTCGCCCTGCCCGCGCGCGTCGAGCATCTGCAACTCGCCGCGGAATTTCTGCAGCACCACCTCGGTGGTGTAGCGGTCCTGGCCGTTCTGGTCCTGCCACTTGCGGGTCTGCAACTGGCCCTCGATATAGACCTTCATGCCCTTCTTCAGGTACTGCTCGGCGACCTTGGCCAGATTGTCGTTGAAGATCACGACATTATGCCACTCGGTCTTTTCCTTGCGCTCGCCGCTGTTCTTGTCGCGCCACGTCTCCGACGTGGCGATGCGCAGGTTGACGACCGGATCGCCGGAGTTCAGCCGGCGGATTTCCGGGTCCGCCCCCAGATTGCCCACCAGGATGACCTTGTTGACGCTGCCAGCCATGACGCTTCTCCACGCTCGTCCGAAACCAAATCTCGCCGCACCTTACAGCCTGCCGGCCGAATAAGCCCGCTTCGCGCGGCTTTTTCCCACGCTATTTTTGTTCCCTGTATGTTCTATTCATTTCCTGATTGCCCGTCAAGCACCCGAATCCACCTCGCCGAAGCCTGCGCTGCCGTCGCCTCCGGGGTGGCCGGAGCGACCGCCTGCCTGTATGCTGCGGCCATGAGACGAACCGTGCTTTGCCTGCCCGGCCTTTCTTCCCTGCTCGCGGCCGCTTTCATGCCGGCAGCGGCTCTTGCCGGCGACAACGCGCAACCGGCATCGGACGGTGCGCTGCCGGGTGTCGCCGGCGGCTATCACATCGTCAGGCCCGCGCCCGTGCCCGAACCGGAGGAGCCGGCGGCAACCGGGCATTTCCGGGTCGGTGACGTGGAAGTGCGCGTCTCCGGCTCGCTCACCGTCGACATCGGCGCCGGTTCGATCAGACCGCCGGCCCATTGACCCCGGAAGCCGATGCCGTTGGAGCGCCGGGCCGAAAGACCACCACCATTCCAGAGCCCTGAACGAGCCGCGCCCTGAATGAGAATGGCCCCGCCGCTGCATGTGCAACGCGGCCGGGGCCCGATGATTTCCAATCATGTCTGCCGGGAGTGTTTTACCGGCTTCCGATTTCGGATGCTTCGCGGCATTCGGCCGACGATCCGACAACAGTCTCTGATTGTAGGGAAACGGCAATCCGGGTTTCCGGCGAGCCAAGCTCTGTGGCCCAAGCTCTGGGGGCCTCGGGCTTACCGTGGCTCCACGCGCAGGTGGAGCCTTGGGGAACTGTCCGGTGGACTCATGCCTCCGCTCCTCTGTCCGTTGCTCCTGTCGCCTTCCGGAACTCTCATTCGCCAGCCTGCGGCGCCTCGCAAGCCGCCGTTTCGGCGCGAAGACCATCCTTGCGGACGATCGGTTCCGGGACATTTCGAATGTGCCCCCTACCTGCCGCTGCGTCAACCTTTGCATGGCCTTTCGTGAAAAATGTGATCGCCGCCGGAAAGCGGCCGCGCCTGCGCACCGCCCGAGACGGCGGCTCGATGTCAGGAGTGCGTTCGATCTTTGTTCTTTTCACTTGCCGCCCCGCCCAAAAGGCGGTTAAACGCAAAATGCGCGTTTCTCGACGCGGCGGGAAAACGACCTATATGTGGAGCGGCCGGGCATGCCCGCCAATCCGAAATTCCAGTTCTGAGGCGGCGGACCGGCAATGGCCGACCACAAGTTCATTTCCATTCGCGGCGCCCGCGAGCACAATCTCAAGAACGTCGATCTCGACCTGCCGCGCGATTCCCTCGTGGTGATGACGGGCCTTTCCGGCTCGGGCAAGTCCTCGCTGGCCTTCGACACCATCTACGCCGAAGGCCAGCGCCGCTATGTCGAGAGCCTGTCGGCCTATGCGCGCCAGTTCCTGGAGATGATGCAGAAGCCGGATGTCGACCAGATCGACGGGCTCTCGCCGGCCATCTCCATCGAGCAGAAGACCACCTCGCGCAACCCGCGCTCGACGGTCGGCACCGTCACCGAGATCTACGACTACATGCGGCTTCTGTTCGCCCGCGTCGGCGTGCCCTATTCGCCCGCCACCGGACTGCCGATCGAAAGCCAGACGGTCTCGCAGATGGTGGACCGCGTGCTGGCGCTGGACGAAGGCACGCGGCTTTACCTGCTGGCGCCCATCGTGCGCGGCCGCAAGGGCGAGTACCGCAAGGAACTGGCCGAGCTGCAGAAGAAGGGCTTCCAGCGCGTCAAGGTGGACGGCACCTTCTACGAGATCGCCGAGGTGCCGGCGCTGGACAAGAAGTACAAGCACGACATCGACGTGGTGGTGGACCGCATCGTGGTGCGGCCAGACCTTGCCGCTCGGCTGGCCGATTCCATCGAGACGGCGCTGAAGCTGGCAGACGGGCTCGCCGTGGCCGAATTCGCCGACAGGCCGCTTCCGCCGGAGGAGACGGCCGAAGGCGGCGCGGCCAACAAGTCGGCCAACGACACGCATGAGCGCATCCTGTTCTCGGAAAAGTTCGCCTGTCCGGTGTCGGGCTTCACCATTCCCGAGATCGAGCCGCGGCTGTTCTCCTTCAACAACCCGTTCGGCGCCTGCCCGACCTGCGACGGGCTGGGCAGCCAGCGCGCCATCGACGCCAACCTCATCGTGCCGGACGACAACGTCTCGCTGCGCAGCGGCGCCATCGCGCCATGGGCGAAATCGACCTCGCCCTATTATGCGCAGACGCTGGAAGCGCTCGGCAAGGCCTACGGCTTCAAGCTGGGCGACAGGTTCAAGGACCTTTCCGAGGAAGCGCAGCAGGCCATCCTGCGCGGCACCGGCGAGCGCGAGGTGACGTTCCACTATGACGACGGGCTGCGCTCCTACAAGACCACCAAGACCTTCGAGGGCGTGATCCCTAACCTGGAGCGCCGCTGGAAGGAGACGGAATCGGCCTGGATGCGCGAGGAGATCGAGCGCTTCATGTCGGCCACCCCCTGCCCCGCCTGCGGCGGCTATCGGCTGAAGCCGGAGGCGCTGGCGGTCAAGATCGCCGGCAAGCATATCGGCGAGGTGACGGAGCTTTCCATCCGCAAGGCCAACCAGTGGTTCGCCGACCTGCCGGCGCAACTCAACGACAAGCAGAACGAGATCGCTGTCCGCATCCTCAAGGAGATCCGCGAGCGGCTGCGCTTCCTCAACGATGTCGGGCTGGACTACCTCACGCTGGCCCGCAACTCCGGCACGCTGTCGGGCGGCGAAAGCCAGCGCATCCGGCTGGCCTCGCAGATCGGCTCGGGCCTCACCGGCGTGCTCTACGTTCTCGACGAGCCGTCCATCGGCCTTCACCAGCGCGACAATGCCCGCCTGCTGGACACGCTGAAGCACCTGCGCGACCTCGGCAACACGGTGATCGTGGTCGAGCACGACGAGGACGCCATCCTGCACGCCGACTACGTGGTCGACATCGGCCCGGCCGCCGGTATCCATGGCGGCCGCGTGATCGCGCAGGGAGTGCCGGCCGAAATCATGGCGAACCCCAATTCGATCACCGGCAAGTATTTGTCGGGCGAACTGGAGATCGCCGTGCCCGACCACCGCCGGACGGCCAAGAAGGGCAAGCGCATCAAGGTGGTGGGCGCGCGCGGCAACAACCTGAAGAACGTGACGGCGGAAATCCCGCTCGGCACCTTCGCCTGCGTCACCGGCGTCTCCGGCGGCGGCAAGTCCACCTTCCTGATCGAGACGCTGTTCAAGGCCGCCTCGCGCCGCATCATGGGCAGCAGGGAGCATCCGGCCGAGCACGATCGCATCGAGGGGCTGGAGTTCCTCGACAAGGTGATCGACATCGATCAATCGCCCATCGGCCGCACGCCGCGTTCCAACCCGGCCACCTATACCGGCGCCTTCACGCCGATCCGCGACTGGTTCGCCGGCCTGCCGGAGGCCAAGGCGCGCGGCTACCAGCCGGGCCGCTTCTCCTTCAACGTCAAGGGCGGCCGCTGCGAGGCGTGCCAGGGCGACGGCGTCATCAAGATCGAGATGCACTTCCTGCCAGACGTCTACGTGACCTGCGACGTCTGCCACGGCAAGCGCTACAATCGCGAGACCCTGGACGTCACCTTCAAGGGCAAGTCGATCGCCGACGTGCTGGACATGACGGTGGAGGAAGGCGTCGAGTTCTTCTCGGCGGTGCCGGCCGTGCGCGACAAGCTGGAGACCCTGAAGCAGGTCGGTCTCGGCTATATCCATATCGGCCAGCAGGCCACCACGCTTTCGGGCGGCGAGGCGCAACGCATCAAGCTGGCCAAGGAACTGTCGCGCAAGGCCACCGGCAAGACGCTTTACATCCTCGACGAGCCGACGACCGGCTTGCATTTCCACGACGTGGCCAAGCTTCTTGAAGTGCTGCACGAACTGGTCGAGCAGGGCAACACGGTGGTCGTCATCGAGCACAACCTTGAGGTCATCAAGACCGCCGACTGGATTCTCGATCTGGGGCCGGAAGGCGGCGACGGCGGCGGCGAACTGGTCGCAGCCGGAACGCCGGAGGACATCGTCGCCGAGCCGCGCAGCTATACCGGCCAGTTCCTGAAGGAACTGCTGGAGAGGCGGCCGGGCGGCAAGCGCGAAGCCGCCGAATAGCGGCTGCAAGAAATCTACCCGAAGCGCGGCTGCAGCGTCCCGTCGCCCGCCGCCGCTTCTGGCGTCGCCCCTCGTCATCGCCTAGGAAGTGTGGACAGTTATCTGAGCCATAGGATTGTTGCGGCGAGGGTGACGA
>DAOKZN010000177.1:0-3480 GCA_035325625.1 Mesorhizobium sp.
GCGCAGGAGCCGACCGAGGCCCAGGTGTCCACCATGGTGCCCGAATCGACATAGGCGCCGACATTGACGAAGGAGGGCATCAGCACCACGCCGGGCGCCACGAAGGCGGAGCGGCGCACGATGGCCGAGGGCACGGCGCGGAAGCCGGCCTTCTCGAAGTCGACCGCGCCCCAGCCGTCGAATTTCGAGGCCACCTTGTCCCACCACACGGCCTCGCCGGGGCCGCCCTTGATGATCTCCATCGGGCTCAGCCTGAACGAGAGCAGCACCGCCTTCTTCAGCCACTGGTTCACGTGCCAGGCGCCGTCGTCCTGCCGCTGGGCGACGCGCGCCGCGCCCTTGTCGAGAAGGTCGAGCGCCGTCTCCACGGCCTCGCGCACCTCGCCGCGCGTGGCGGTCGAAACGGATTCGCGCTCCTCGAACGCCTTGTCGATGATCTTTTCGAGGTTCGCGAGGTCGGACTTCGGCATATCTGCTCCATTACCGGACTGTTAAGATGCGGCTTTTAACCTGTTTCGAGGCCGCGCGGACCCTATTTGAAGGCATGGTGAGGGTCAATCGCGGTTGCGCCACGGGGCGGCGCCGGATAGGCAGCGTCGGGGACTGTTTTTTTAGGATTGTCGCATGAAACCGATGGAACCGGCGGGGTGGACCCCGCTGCCGCATTCGGATGAGGATCTGGAGCGGGCCAGAAGCACGCCCGATACCCCGCAGACACGTTCCGAGAGCTATCGCCTGGCGTGGAACGACGAGACGTTCATGACGCGCCGCGAATTGCGGCCCATACGCCTGCAACTGGAACTGCTGAAGCCGGAGATGATGCTGGCCGAGCGCGGCATCCGCTCCACCGTGGTGCTGTTCGGCGGCGCCCGCCTGCCCGAGCCCGGCGGCAAGGCGTGGGCGGCCAAGAACGAGACGCAGAAGCGCAACCTCGAGGCCAACAGCAAATATTACGACGAGGCGCGCAAGTTCGCCCGCCTGTGCTCGCAGCACTCGGCCAACACCTACTATCGCGAATATGTGGTGGTGACCGGCGGCGGCCCCGGCGTCATGGAAGCCGGCAACCGCGGCGCCGACGATGTCGGCGCGCCGTCCATCGGGCTCAACATCGTGCTGCCGCACGAGCAGGCGCCCAATGCCTTCATCACGCCGGACCTGTGCTTCAACTTCCACTATTTCGCCATCCGCAAGATGCACTTCGTCATGCGCGCCAAGGCCGTCGCGGTCTTTCCGGGCGGCTTCGGCACCATGGACGAATTCTTCGAGACGCTGACGCTGATCCAGACCGGGCGCATGGAGCGCGTGCCGGTGATCCTGTTCGGCAAGTCCTTCTGGGAGCGCGCCATCGACCTCGACTTCCTGGCCGAGCAGGGCACGATAACGCCGGGCGACCAGCACATCATCGACTTCGTCGACACGGCCGAGGAAGCCTGGGACATCATCCGGCGGTTCTACAAGCTGGGGGAATGAATAAGGAAGGGAGTAGGGGAATAAGGCAGTAGGGCGGTATGTTGCTGCCGGGCTGCCGAACCGTCCGGGAAAATCCGTTGACGCGCCCCACGTCTCGGCAGTTGCTTCCCTACTTCCCTATTCTCAGGATCGACGTCAGGAACGTCGCGAGGTCGTCGGTCACGAAATCCACGTCGTCGTCGAATGCCGGGTCGCTTTCCCATATCTCGGAGAAGGTCGGCTCGAAATTGCGCGGCACCACCAGCACCGTGGTCATGCCCAGCGCCTTCGGCACGGTCAGGTTGCGGGCGAGGTCCTCGAACATCACGGTGTTCTGGCCGGTCACGGCGTGCAGGGCCGCGAACTTCTCGTAGGTCTGGCGCGAGGGCTTGGGCGTGAGCCCGGCGGCGACGATGTCGAATATGTCGTCGAAATGGTCGAGGATGCCCAGTTGCCGCGCCGCGCGTTCGGCATGGCCGCGATCGCCGTTGGTGAAGATGAACTTTCGGCCCGGAAGCTGGTGGATCGCCGCACCCAGCACCGGGTCCGGCACCAGCCAGGAATAGTCGATGTCGTGCACCTTCTCCAGGAAGTCGTCGGGGTCGATGCCGTGGCGCTGCATCAGCCCGTTCAGCGTCGTGCCATACTGCTTGTAGAGCTCCTTCTGCAGCTTGCGGGCGTCCTCGCGCGACAGCGACAGGAGCTCCGACACATAGGCCGTCATCTTCACGTCGATCTGCGAGAACAGGTTCGAGTGGTGCGGATAGAGCGTGTTGTCGAGGTCGAAGACCCAGTCGGTGACATGGGAGAAGCGGGTGGGATCGGGAAGCTCGGTCATGGCGCTTCTTATGGCATGAAACTGTGGCGGCGTAACGGGCCTTGTCCACAGGTCCGCGGGCCTATGCGGGGCGAAAAGACGCATCCGTTCAAATTTTAACTACCGGCGAAACACCACTTTCAGGGCTTGCTGCGAAGAAACTCGCGCATAGCGGGAGTTTCGGATGAACAGCATAGTGGTGCGGGCGGGAATCGTTGCCCTGGCGTCGGTCGTCGCGTCGGTCGCTCTGGCCGTCACAGTGGTCCCGGCCCTCGGCGGCACGGTCGACGGCAACGCCTGGCTGATGTGCATCGTGTGTCCGCTGCTGATTGCCTGGCCGGCCAGCGCCTACACCTTCTGGCAGAGCGACCGGCTCAAGGCCGCGCACCGCGATCTCGCCCGCGCCCATGCCCAGCTTGCGGCCGCGCACCGTCGCCTGGCCGACAAGGCTCGACGCGACGACATGACCGGCATGCTCAACCGGGAGAGCTTCTTCGCCGCGCTGGAGCATTCGCGCCGCAGGAGCGACCGCGGCGCCCTGCTCATCATCGACGCCGACCATTTCAAGGCGATCAACGACAGCTACGGCCACCTGACCGGCGACGAGGCGCTGCTGCTGATCGCGGCCGCCATCAAGGACGGCGTGCGCGCCGGCGACATTCTCGGGCGCATCGGCGGCGAGGAGTTCGGCGCGTTCCTGGTCGGCGCCAGCGAGCAGGAGGCGCGCGTCGTGGCCGAGCGCATCCGCGGCGAGGTCGAGGGCATCGCCTTCCGTCCGCAAGAGGGCGAGACGGTGCCGCTCACGGTCTCGATCGGCGGCACCGTGTGCACGACCGAAGCCACCGTGTCGGAGCTGATGCGCGCGGCGGACCGCCGGCTCTACGAGGCCAAGCATGGCGGCCGCAACCTGGCGATCGTCGACCCGCCCATGCCGAGGGCGGCGTAAGGCTATCGCCTCAGCCGGAGGCGGCCAGCTCCTTCAGCCGGTAGAGCGCTTCCATGGCCTCGCGCGGCGTCATCTCGTCCGGGTTCAGGCCGGCCAGCGCCGTGCCCACGAGATCGGGCCTGGCCGGCTTCGGCGGCTCGCGCCTCACCACGGCCGAGAACAGCGGCAGGTCGTCCACCAGCCGCTCGGCCTTGCCGGAGGTCTCGCCGGCTTCGAGCCGGTGCAGCACCTCCCTGGCGCGCGCCACCACCGCCTCCGGCAGGCCGGC
>DAOKZN010000177.1:3580-5430 GCA_035325625.1 Mesorhizobium sp.
CGGTCCACCACGCCGATGCGGGCGCCGGAAGCCGGCACGAAGGAGCCGGCCTGGGCCAGCACCGCGATCAAGGCGTTCTGGCGCAGGAAGGTCGACTTGCCGCCCATGTTGGGGCCGGTCAGCAGCCAGATGGCGCCGTAGCGGCCGTCGCCCTCCGGCGACAGGTCGCAATCGTTGGCCACGAACGGGCCTTCGCCCGAGCGGCGCAGCGCCTGCTCCACCACCGGATGGCGGCCCCCTTCGATCTCGAAGGCGAGGCTGGAATCGACCTGCGGCCGGCACCAGTTCTCGCTCTCCGACAGAAGCGCGAAGGCGGCCGATACGTCGAGCACGGCGAGCGCCTCGGCGCCGGCGCGGATGTTCCCGGCCTCGGCCACCGCCTCGGCGACCAATGCGTCGAAGGCGGCCAGCTCGATGGAGAGGGCGCGGTCGGCGGCATTGGCGATCTTGGTCTCCAGCCCGGCCAGCTCCGTGGTGGTGAAGCGCATGGCGCTGGCCATGGTCTGGCGATGGATGAAGCGCGCCCTGGCTTCGTCCGTGCCGGTCATGACGGCCTGGTGGTTGGCCGTCACCTCGATGTAGTAGCCCAGCACGTTGTTGTGCCGGATCTTCAGCGAGCGGATGCCGGTTTCCTCGGCGAGGTCGCGCTCCATGGCGGCGATCACCCTGCGCGTGCCGTCGCGCAGCGCCCGCATCTCGTCCAGCTCGGCGTCGTAGCCGGCGCGCAGGAAGCCGCCGTCGCGCTTCAGCAGCGGCAGCTCGTCGGCCAGCGCGCGCGCCAGATGCTCGGCCAGAGCGACGGGCAGGGCGGCGATCGCCTCCAGCGCGCCGGCCAGTTCCCGCGGCAGCACCTTGCCGGCGAATATTCCGGCGATGTCGCCCGCTGCCGCGAAGCCGGCGCGCAGGGCGCCCAGGTCGCGCGGGCCGCCGCGGTTCAGCGCCAGGCGCGACAGGGCGCGCGGCATGTCGGCCACGCCCTTGAGCGCGATCCGCACCGCCTGGCACAGCCGCGGCTCGTCGCGGAAGAACGACACCGAATCCAGCCGGTCGGCGATCCTGTCCGGGTCGGTCAGCGGCGCCATCAGCCGCTCGGCCAGAAGCCGCGCGCCGGCGCCGGTGACGGTGCGGTCCACCGCCCTGACCAGCGAGCCCTCCCGGGCGCCGGAAAGCGTGCGCAGGATTTCCAGATTGGCACGCGTCGCCGGGTCGATGAAAAGGGTGGAGCCGCTTTCCTCGCGCTCGGGCCGCGAAAGGGGCGGGCGCTCGGCCTTCTGCGTCTTCTCCACATAGGCGATGGCGCCGGAGATCGCCGACAGCTCCGCGCGGCTGAAGCTGCCGAAGCTGTCGGGCGTCGCCACCTCGTAGAAGCGGGCGATGCGGCCGGGGGCGGAGGCCGAATCGAACAGGCTCGGCGGCTGCGGGTTGGCCACCCGCCCCAGCGCGTCGAAAAGGGGCTTGAGGTCGGGATCGTGGAAGACGGGCTCGGCCACGATCAGCTCGCGCGGGTCGACGCGGAAGATGTCGGCGGCCAGCCGCTCGGCACCGGTCTCGGCCACGCGGAAGGCGCCGGTGGAGATGTCGATCCAGGCCAGCGCATAGCCCTGCTCGGCGCTGGCCTTCACGCGCCCCAGCGCCATCAGGAAATTCGCCTCCGAAGGCGCCAGCAGCTTGTCCTCGGTGATGGTGCCGGGGGTGACCAGCCGGATGACGTCGCGGCGCACCACCGACTTCGAGCCGCGCTTCCTGGCCTCGGCCGGGTCCTCGATCTGCTCGCACACCGCCACGCGGAAGCCGAGCGCGATCAGCTTCTGCAGATAGTCGTCGGCGGCATGCACCGGCACGCCGCACAT
>DAOKZN010000178.1:0-5388 GCA_035325625.1 Mesorhizobium sp.
AGCCCGGCCGCTGGAAGGGGCAGGACCTTTCCATCGTCTCGGCCTTCGAAGCGGTCGGCGCGTTCATGGCCGGCACTATGAGCGAGGAGGATTTCGAGGGCATCGAGCGCAACGCCTGCCCCACCACCGGCTCGTGCGGCGGCATGTACACGGCCAACACCATGAGTTCCTCCTTCGAGGCGCTGGGCATGTCGCTGCTCTATTCCTCGACCATGGCCAGCCCCGACCCCGAGAAGATCGAAAGCGCCGCCGAATCCGGGCGCGTGCTGGTCGAGGCGGTGAAGAGGAACATCAAGCCGAGCGACATCATCACCCGCAAGTCGATCGAGAACGCGGTGGCGCTCATCATGGCCATCGGCGGCTCTACCAACGCGGTGCTGCATTATCTGGCCATCGCGCATGCGGCCGAGATCGACTGGACGCTGGACGATTTCGAGCGCGTGCGGCGCAAGGTGCCGGTGCTGTGCGACCTGAAGCCTTCGGGCCGATACATGGCGGTCGACCTGCATCGGGCCGGCGGCATCCCGCAGGTGCTCAAGCTGCTGCTCAACGCCGGGCTGATCCATGGCGACTGCCTGACGATCACCGGCCGCACGCTGGCCGAGGAACTGGCCGAAGTGCCCGACGCGCCGCGCGCCGACCAGGACGTCATCATGCCGATCGACAAGGCGCTCTACGCGCAAGGCCATCTCGCCATCCTTAAGGGCAACCTCGCCGAGGACGGCGCGGTGGCCAAGATCACCGGTCTGAAGAGCCCGGCGATTTCCGGCCCGGCGCGCGTGTTCGACGACGAGCAGTCGGCCATGGAGGCGATCCTTGCCGACCGCATCAGGCCGGGCGACGTGGTGGTGCTGCGCTATCTCGGCCCCAAGGGCGGGCCGGGCATGCCGGAAATGCTGGCGCCCACCGCGGCGCTGGTCGGCCGCGGCCTCGGCGAAAGCGTCGGCCTCGTCACCGACGGACGCTTTTCGGGCGGCACCTGGGGCATGGTGGTTGGCCACGTCGCGCCGGAAGCCTATGTCGGCGGCACGATCGCGCTGGTCGAGGAAGGCGACACCATCACCATCGACGCGCACAGGCTGCTCCTGCAACTGGAGGTGGACGACGCCGAGATCTCGCGCCGGCGCGCCGCATGGAAGCAGCCGGAGCCGCGCTACAGGCGCGGCGTGATGGCCAAGTTCTCGGCGCTCGCCCGACCGGCCAACGAGGGCGCCGTCACCGGATAGAGCGTCGGACCGAAAAGGGAATCCGGTTTTCGGAAAAATCCGATGCTCAAATAAAGGAATAGATCGCCAATATGCGTCGGTCAGGACGCACGGCGATCTAAAGCGTGTCGCGATCTTCCGGATTCGCTCCGTACGCTTCAGGTTCTTGATTTTACGCATGTCTTCATCCCGAAACCGGTTCCCACTTTCGGGAGACATGCGGCAAAATCAACTAGATAGACCATGATGTCGTCCGAAAACCGCTTCACACTTTTCGGCATCATGGTCTAGTCCGGCG
Organism: Mesorhizobium sp.; assembly: GCA_035325625.1. GTDB lineage: Bacteria > Pseudomonadota > Alphaproteobacteria > Rhizobiales > Rhizobiaceae > Mesorhizobium. Next base: position 1,504 of record DAOKZN010000178.1, read on the forward strand.
AAACCGGGTTCTCAGCGCACCACCAGCACCGGCACCGGGCTGGTGGTCAGCACTTCCACCGCCTGGCTGCCGAGGAAGGCGCGGTCATGCCCGCGCCGGCCGTGCGAGGCCCCGTGGGACGTCATGACGATGAGGTCGCAACCCCTGTCCCTGGCGACCTCCACGATGGCTTCCGCCGGCCGCACCTGGTCGACATGCACCGTCTCGCAGGCAACGCCGCGCGCCTTCGCCGCCTCTGCGGCCGCGGCCAGCACCTGCTCGGCGAATTCCTTGCCGGCGCGGCGGTAGAGCGCCATCGTCTCGACGACCGACACGTTCTCGAACTCCGGCCGCGCGGCGTAGACCGGGAAGATCTCGGTGACATGGAGGACGGTGACACGGCTGCCGTGCGTAGCGGCCAGCGCAAGGCCGTGATCCACCCCGCGCTGGGCGAAATCGGAGCCGTCGGTGGCAATGAGGATATGGGAATACATCGGGCCGCCTCTCCTGCCTTGTTGCGCCATGGGCAATGATAGGCCGATTCCCGGCGCCGCCGCACCCCCCTTGCCGCCGCGCGCGCGCCTAGCCGATGCCATGCGGGCTGAGCCAGCGGCGGAATTCCGTTGACCGGATGCCCCGAAGGGTTGCAACGAGACCGGGTGACGACGCATCTGCCCGTGCGGCTCGCAAGAAGGACGACGACCCTGGACCAGGCTTCCGCGCCATCGCCACGGCCCTTTGCCGTCACCAACCGCCTCGTGCTGGCGATCGCGGTGCCGATGACGCTCGCCTACCTCACCACGCCGCTGCTGGGCATCGTCGACACCGCCGTGGTCGGCCAGTTCGGCGATGCGGCGCTGCTCGGCGGCCTCGCCGCCGGCGCGCTGGTGTTCGACGTGGTCTTCACCACCTTCAACTTCCTGCGCTCCGGCACGACCGGGCTGGTCGCGCAGGCCTATGGACGCGGCGACGCGCAAGAGGAGCAGGCGGTGTTCTGGCGCGCGGTGCTGATTGCCGTGGCGGCGGGCGTGATCCTGGCGGCCTGCGCGCCGCTGATCGCCGCCGGCGGCAAATGGTTCATGGGCGCGGAGGCGCGCGTCAGCCAGGCGATGGACACCTACATCAACATCCGGCTGCTGGCGGCGCCGTTCTCGCTCGTCAACTATGCCGTGCTCGGCTACGTGCTGGGCCGGGGCGAGGGCTCGCTCGGCCTGCTCGTGCAACTGGTGCTGAACGGCATCAACATCGCGCTCAGCCTGCTGCTCGGCCTCAAGCTCGGATGGGGCGTGGCGGGCGTGGCCTGGGCGACGGTCGGCGGAGAGTTCGCGGCGCTGCTGCTCGGGCTCGGCATCGTGGCGCGGCGTTTCCGCGCCGCGCCCCCCCTGTCCCGGGCGCGCATCCTGCACCTGCCGGCGCTGCTTGCGATGATGTCGCTCAACCGCGACATCATGATCCGCTCCTTCTCGCTGCTGGCGGCCTTCGCGCTCTTCACCCGCCAGGGCGCGCAGTTCGGCACGGCAACGCTGGCCGCCAACGCCGTGCTGATGAATTTCTTCCTCATTGCCGGCTATTTCCTAGACGGCTTCGCCACCGCCGCCGAGCAGCTTGCCGGCCGCGCCGTGGGCGCGCACGCGCCGGACTCCTTCCGCCGGGCCGTGCGGCTCGCGCTGCGGTGGGGCTTCGCGCTGGCCGGCCTGGCCACCGCGGCGCTGCTGATCTTCGGCGACAGTCTCGTCAGCATCATCACCACGGCGCCGCAGGTGCGCGAGATCGCCGCCGCCTATCTGCCCTGGGCCGCCTTCACCGCGCTGAGCGGCGTGCTGGCCTTCGAGATGGACGGCGTCTTCATCGGCGCCACCTGGTCGCGCGACATGCGCAACATGATGCTGCTCTCGCTCGCCGCCTTCGTCGCCGCGCTGCTGGCATTGGCGCCCGCGCTGGGCAATCACGGCCTGTGGGCGGCGCTGCATGTGTTCCTGCTCGTGCGCGGTTTCAGCCTGCTGGCCATGCTGCGGCGACGGGCACGGACGGCGTTCCAGCCGGCAGCGGCTGACGAGTTCTCCCGGGCGAGACGGACGGACGGAAAAAGCGTATAGACACCATGGAACAATGCCGGCACGGTCCGGCGGCAGCATGGGAGATGACGATGCAGTTTCTGGAAAAGAAGTTGAGCCGGCGCAATATTCTGGCCACCGGCGCGGCCGCGGCGGGCATGCTTGCCATGCCGGCCGTGCTGCGCGCGCAGGACAAGTCGCTGAAGGTCGGCGTCTATGGCGGCTATTTCAAGAAATCGTTCGACGAGCACATCTTCCCCGAATTCACCAAGGCGACCGGCATTGCCGTGGAATCGGTGGCCGAGCCCACCGGCGAGGCATGGCTGGTGCAGCTGGAGCAGGCGGCACGCGCCGGCCAGGTGCCGGCCGACCTTTCCATGATGTCGCAGACCGCCACGCTGAAGGGCCAGGCGACGGAACTGTGGACGCCGCTGGACGCCTCGAAGTTCAAGCACTACGACGAGGTCCTGCCGCGCTTCGTCAACAAGTATCCGGACGGACGCGTCGCCGGCATCGGCGCCGTGGCGTGGTACATCACGCTGGTCTCCAACACCGACGTGTTCAAGGAGGCGCCGACCTCCTGGGCCGCGCTCTGGGAGCCGGACAAGAAGGACAAGCTCGGCCTTCTGGCGCTGGCCTCCAACTCCTTCCTGCTGGACGTGACGGCCAAGACCTTCATGGGCGGCTCCAATGCGCTCGACACCGACGAGGGCCTGGAAAAGGCCTTCGCCAAGCTGGCCGAGGTGAAGCCGAACGTGCGGCTATGGTACCGAGACGAGGCGCAGTTCGAGCAGGCGCTGAAATCGGGCGAAATCCCGATGGGGCAGTATTACCACGACGTCACCGGGCTGGCGATCGCCGACGGCTTCCACGTCCGCTCGACCTTCCCGAAGGAGGGCGGCATCCAGGATTCCGGCAACTGGGTGCTGTCCAAGGCGTCCGAGAAGGTCGACGAGGCGCACGCCTTCATCGACTACATGACGCAGCCCTCGATCCAGGGCCTGATGTCGCGCAAGGTGGGCACCGCGCCGACGCTGAAGCGCGACGTGCTCGACCTAGACGACAAGGAGTTCGGGGCGGTGTCGTCCGAGATCGAGCCGATCATCCCGCGCTACGACCTCTATGTGTCCAAGGCCGACTGGATCAACCAGAAGTGGACCGAGCTGATCGTGGGGTGATCGGCCAGCCCCGCCCTTCCCCTGGCGGGAAGGGCGGGCGCGGCGCAGCCGGCGATATCCGCAAGCGGGGGATCTCAGGAAGCCATGTCGGGCCTTTCCATCGATGCCGTCACCAAGCAGTTCGGTGACTTCCGGGCGGTCGACGACGTCAGCCTGTCGGTTCCGCACGGCACCTTCGTGTGCCTGCTGGGGCCCTCCGGCTGCGGCAAGACCACCCTGCTGCGCATGATCGCCGGGCTGGAGGAGCCGACGAGCGGCACGATCGCGCTGGACGGGGCCGACATCACCGATGTGCCGACCCACCGGCGCAATTTCGGCATGGTGTTCCAGTCGCTGGCGCTGTTCCCGCATCTTTCCGTGGGCGACAACATCTCCTATGCGCTGCGCATCCGCGGCGCCTCGAAACAGGAGCAGAGGAAGCGGGTCGAGGACCTGCTGGCGCTGATCCATCTGCCCGGCTTCGCCGACCGGCCGGTGGCCAAGCTTTCCGGCGGCCAGCGCCAGCGGGTGGCGATCGCCCGCGCGCTGGCGCTGTCGCCGAAGCTGTTCCTGCTCGACGAGCCGCTGTCGGCGCTGGACGCCAAGCTGCGCGAGGCGATGCAGGTGGAACTGCGCCAGCTCCAGCAGCGGCTCGGCATCACCACCATCGTCGTCACCCACGACCAGCGCGAGGC
>DAOKZN010000179.1:0-3907 GCA_035325625.1 Mesorhizobium sp.
GTTCCCCGGGAGCTCGCCCGGTCAGATATCTGGAATAGTTCTCGATGCCGGCGCAAGAGCCGGTCGCCTCCAGCATCTCCAGGTCGAAGCGCGTGCGCTGCTCCAGCCGCTGCGCCTCCAGCAGGCGGCCGGCCTTTTCAAGCTCCTGCAGCCGGTGCTGCAGCTCTTCCTTGATGGATTTGATGGCCTGATTCAGGGTCGGGCGCGGCGTCACATAGTGCGAGTTGGCGTAGATCTTGACGCTCTTGAGGTCGCCGGTCTTCTGTCCGGTCAGCGGATCGAACTCGGTGATCGTCTCGATCTCGTCGCCGAACAGCGAGATGCGCCAGGCGCGGTCCTCCAGGTGGGCGGGGAAGATCTCGATGGTGTCGCCGCGCACGCGGAACGAGCCACGCACGAAGTTCGCGTCCTGCCGCTTGTACTGCTGGGCGACGAGGTCGGCCAGAAGCTGGCGCTGGTCCAGCCGGTCGCCGATCGTCATCTGGAAGGTCATGGCCGTATAGGTCTCGACCGAGCCGATACCGTAGATGCAGGAGACCGAGGCGACGATGATGACGTCGTCGCGCTCCAGCAGCGAGCGCGTGGCCGAGTGGCGCATGCGGTCGATCTGCTCGTTGATGGAGGATTCCTTCTCGATATAGGTGTCCGTGCGGGGCACATACGCCTCGGGCTGATAATAATCGTAGTAGGAGACGAAATACTCCACCGCGTTGCCCGGGAAGAATTTCTTGAACTCGGCATAGAGCTGCGCGGCCAGCGTCTTGTTGGGCGCGAGGATGAGCGCCGGGCGCTGCGTCTCCTCGATCACCTTGGCCATGGTGAAGGTCTTGCCGGAGCCGGTGACGCCGAGCAGCACCTGCGTGCGGTCCTCGTTCGCCACCCCCTCGACAAGGTCCTTGATGGCGGTGGGCTGGTCGCCGCGCGGCTCGAACTCCGATTCCATGCGGATGGCGATGCCGCCTTCGGACTTTTCCGGGCGGGCGGGGCGGTGCGGCGTCCAGATCTGGCCGTTCTTGTGCAGCGGGTTGCCGCTCTCGATCAGGTCGGCCAGCGCCTGCACCGTGGCGGTCACGCCGGTGTTGGAGATCGTCTCGGCGTCTTCCAGGCTGATGTCGAGGCCCGCCACCGGGTTCAGGCCGGCCGCCGCGCGCTCCTTGGCCGAGGCGGCGCCACCCATGGAGGTGCCGCGCGCCGTGCGCGTCGGCGAGGCGGAACGTGCGGGGATTTTCTTTGAAGGCTTGGCGCCCTTGCCGTTCGCCCCGGTCGCGCGCCCCTCGGCTTCCGCTTCCATCGAAATCTGCTCGGCCCAGTCGGAAATGGAGCCCGACAGCGGCGCGCCGACGAATTCGGCCTGCGGCTCCTCGCCGAAGCCGCCGCGGTGCAGCGGTTCCGAGGCGTCCAGATAATCCGTCACCGCGTTGCCGCGCCGGCGCGGCGCAGAAAGGTTTGCGTCTGCCTGCGAAGGCGTTTTCTTTCCGGGAGAACTGGCCATGGCCCGAATATGGGCGGAGTCCGGCAAAATGGAAAGGGCGGCCGCCGCGGCGAGGCGGAATCGGCGGCCGCTGCTGACACGGCGGTGTCAGCAGGGAAAGTCCGCCGCGCCGGTTTTTCCAGGTGGCTGCGGGGATGGCCCTGGGGGCGCTCTGGGGGTGGCTCGAAGGCGGCGCTTGCGCTGCGTGCGGCGGTTGCGTTTCAATGCGCCGTCGACGGGGCGCTGGCCGGGAGGGCGCAGGCTTGAAAGTGGGCGTGGTCCTCAATCCGGTGGCGGGCGGCGGCAGGCTGAAGCGCGACTGGCCGCAGGTGGCGGCAGCCCTGCGCCGGCATTTCGGAGAGGTCGAATTGCGCGAGACGCAGGCGAGCGGCGATGCCGAGCGGCTGGCGCTGGATTTCGCCGCCGACGGCTTCGGCCTGGTCGTCGCGGCCGGCGGCGACGGCACCGCCAGCGAGGTGGCCCACGGGTTGCTGCAGGCGGCGGACGAAGGCTGCGGAACCGCCGAACTGGCGCTGATCCCCTGCGGCACCGGCATCGACTTCGCGCGCGGGCTCGGCCTGCCGCACGACCTGGGCGCGCTGGTGGCGCGGATCGCAGAGGCGAAGGGCCGGAAGATCGACGCCGGCCGCATCTCCTATGTCGACGACCACGGCGCGCTGGCCAGCCGCCATTTCATCAACATCGCCAGCCTGGGCCTTTCCGGCGCCACCGACCGGGCGGTGAACGCCGACAGGCGCAAGGGCAGGGTTTCCGCCAAGGCCCTGTTCTACTGGCGCACGGTGGCCGAGTTCGTGCGCTACCGCTTCCAGCATGTGCGCATCGCCATAGACGACGGCGAGCCGGTGGAGGCGCGCATGGCGCTGGTGGCGGTGGCCAACGGAAAATTCTTCGGCGCCGGCATGATGGTGGCGCCGGACGACGGGCAGTTCGAGATCGTCATCCTGCGCGCGGCGAACAAGCTCGGGCTGATCCGCGACATCCGCCTCGTCTATGGCGGCCAGCACCGCAACCACCCGGCCATCACCATCCTGCGCGGCCGCAAGGTGACGGTGGAGCCCATCGGCGACGACGATGCCGCGCTGGTCGACATAGACGGCGAGTCGCCGGGGCGCATCCCGGCCGTGTTCGAGATGCGGCCCGGCGCACTGACGCTGAGATATTGATTCAGGTTTCTGCGGGGCTGAATCGGTTTATGCGTCCAAGGGATTGATCTTGAAGGCATATCCGGACGGATGATGTGCCCGTCACGCCTTCAGCGGGTCCTGCGCCATCTGCAGATGCAGATCCCTGCCGTCATAGGGATGTGCCTCGCACACCGCCTCGTCCAGCTCGACGCCGAGGCCGGGCTCGTTCGAGGGGATGACGAAGCCGTCCTGCCATTGGATCTTCTTCTTCAGCAGCTTCTCGTGGAAGCCGTCCCATTGCTTCAGCGATTCCAGGATGAGGAAGTTGGGCAGCGTGGCCGCGAGCTGGATGTTGGCCGCGCCGACGATCGGCCCGCAATAGCAGTGCGGGGCGATCTGGACGTGCCAGGCCTCGGCCATGGCGGCGATCTTCTTCGTCTCCAATATGCCGCCGGAGCGGCCGAGATCGGGCTGGAGGATGCCTGCGGCGCGGTTCTCGATGACGCGGGCGAACTCGAATTTCGTCGTCAGCCGCTCGCCGGTGGCGATGGGGATTTTCGTCCCCCGCGCCACCTCGGCCATCACTTCCGGCATGTCGGGCGGCACCGGCTCCTCGAACCAGAGCGGATCGTAGGGCTCGATGGCCGCCGCCATGCGCAGCGCGCCCGACGCCGTGAACTGGCCGTGCGTGCCGAACAGGATGTCGGCCCGGGTGCCCACCGCCTCGCGGATCGCCTTCAGCATGCGCGCCGACAGGTCGATGTCGATCAGGCGGGGCTGGTGGCCGTCGAAGGCGGTGTAGGGCCCGGCCGGGTCGAGCTTCACCGCGTTGAAGCCCTGCGCGAGGTAGGAGGCCGCGCATTCGGCCGCCATGTCGGGATCGTTGTAGACGTTCTTGCCGTGTGCATCCTCGGAATGCACGCTGCCGGTTTCCGGATAGAGATAGGTGTAAGTGCGCAGCTTCTCGTGCACCTGCCCGCCCAGAAGCTTGTAGACGGGCTTGCCGGCCTCCTTGCCGATGATGTCCCAGCAGGCGATCTCCAGCGCCGAGAAGCAGCCCATGGCGGAAACGTCCGGGCGCTGGGTGAAGCCGGAGGAATAGCAGCGGCGGAACAGGGTCTCGACGTCGTGCGGGTCGCGGCCGACGAGATAGCGCTCGGCCATGTCCTCGATCATTGCGGCTGTGACGTGGGCCGAGAAGGTGGCGTTGTAGGCCTCGCCATAGCCCACCACGTTGGAATCGGTCGTCAGCCTGACGAAGATGAAATACTTGCCGCCGATGCCGGGCGGC
>DAOKZN010000179.1:4007-5366 GCA_035325625.1 Mesorhizobium sp.
GGAATCGGTCGTCAGCCTGACGAAGATGAAATACTTGCCGCCGATGCCGGGCGGCGGGTTGCCGACGACGAAGGTCTTCACGTCCGTGATCTTCATGCATTGTCCTCCAGAACCATGCCGGCGCCCTTCCAGCCGGTCATGATGGCGGCGGCGTTGGTGTTGCCGGCGACGTTGCCGGGAAAGATCGAGGCGTCGATCACCCTGAGGCCCGATATACCATGGACGCGCAGGCGCGCATCGACCACCGCGCGCGCCGGGTCCGGCCCCATGCGGCAGGTGGAGACGGGGTGGTAGACGGTGCCCGAGCGCTTCCTGAAATCCTGAATCAGGTCGGCGTCGGAAGCGATTGACGGGCCTGGCAAAACCTCTTCCTCGACGATCTCGGCGATCGGCGGCTGGGCCGCGATGCGGCGCAGGAATTTCACCGCATCCAGCATCTCCGAAACGTCCTCGTCGGTGGAATAGGCGTTGGGCGAAATGCGCGGCGGCGCAAAGGGATCGGCCGAGCGGATCATGATCTCGCCCCGGCTGGAGGGCCGGCAGTTGGAAAGGCCGATGGAGAAGCCCGGCCACGGGTCGGGCGACAGGATCGGCCGTTCGCCGCTCTTCGGGATCACCGTGGAGAACGCCTGGAAGTAGAGCTGCATGTTGGGGCGCGGCTGGCCGGGATCGGTGCGGAAGAAGCCGCCGCCCTGGTTCATCGACATGGAAAGCGGGCCGGAGCGCAGCAGCAGATAGCGCGCGCCGACCAGCGCCTTGCCCCACCAGGGGCGCAGGATCTGGTTCAGCGTCGGCAGCCTGCCCTTCCAAGTGTAGTTGATGCCTTGGTGGTCCTGAAGGTTGCGGCCGACATTTTCCAGCGCCTGCACGACCGGGATGCCCTGCCCGGCCAGCAGCGCCGCCGGGCCGAGGCCGGAAAGCTGGAGAAGCTGCGGCGAGTTCACCGAACCGGCCGAAACGATGACCTCGCGGCCGGCGCGCGCCTGCCTCGTCTCGCCGTTGCGGCGATATTCCACGCCGACGGCGCGGGTTCCCTCGAACAGGATTCTCGTCGCCTGCGCGCCGGTCTCGACACGCACGTTCTTCCTGCGCATCGCAGGCCGCAGGAAGGCGCGCGCCGCCGACATGCGCCGGCCGTCCCTGGTGGTGATCTGGTAGATGCCGACGCCTTCCTGGCTCGCCCCGTTGAAATCCGGGTTGAGCGGCAGGCCGGCCATCTGCGCGGCCTTCAGGTAGCGCAGGGTCAGCGGGTGCACCTTCCCGCGGTTGTCGGTGACGTGGACGGGGCCGCCCGCGCCGCGCCATTCGTCGGCGCCGGCCTCGTTGTCCTCGATCGCCTTGAAGGCCGGCAGCACGTCG
>DAOKZN010000180.1:0-3528 GCA_035325625.1 Mesorhizobium sp.
CGGCGGCAAGGTGTGGTATTCGGTCAACCTCTACCCGGACGGCCGCGCCGGGCTCGACGCCATGCTGCAAGCGGCGTGGTCGCACGGCGCGGCGGACGCCATTGCCGTGCGCGAGTGAGGCCGCTCACGACATCTGTTTGATCCGCCCGCAAAGCCTGTTAGCCTTGTCTGCGTTCTGTGGCCGAACGGGGCTTTCCATTCGCATGATCCGACGCTTTCGCCCGTTGCTGGCCGGGGTCCTGAGCGCCGCGCTGCTTCTGGCCTGCGCCGCGCAAGCCGCCGCGCAGCAGCTTTTCGAGACCAAGGCCGGCCAAGCCTTCATGATCGACGCCGAGACCGGCGCGGTGCTGTTTTCCAAGGACGCCGACAAGCCGATCCAGCCTGCCTCGCTGGCCAAGCTGATGACGCTGGAAATGGCCTTCGAGGCGGTCAAGACCGGCCGTCTGTCGCTCGACGACGCCTTCGTGGTCAGCGAACATGCCTGGCGCACAGGCGGGGCGCCCTCGCGCGCCTCCACCATGTTCGCAGCACTGAAATCCTCCATCCGGCTCGAAGACCTCATCAAGGGCATCGCCGTGCAGGCGGCCAATGACGGCTGCATCGTCTTTGCAGAAGGTTACGCCGGCTCGGAAGCGAATTTCGCGGCGCAGATGAACGAGCGCGCGCGCCGGATCGGGCTGGAGACGTCGACCTTCGTCAACGCCACCGGGCTTCCCGCCTCCGGCCAGAAGACGACCGTGCACGAGCTGGCGCTTCTGGCCTTGCACCTGTGGCGCGACCATCCCGAGTTCTACGCCGATTTCGGCCTGAAGGACTTCGCCTGGAACAAGATCGTGCAGCGCAACCGCAACCCGCTGCTGGCCATGGATATCGGCGCCGACGGGCTGGCGGTGGGAGCAAGCGAGGAGGACGGCTTCGGCATCGTCGGCTCGGCCGTGCAGAACGGCAGGCGCGGCATCGCTGCAATGAGCGGGCTTGGCCGCGACCGCGAGCGGGCCGGGGAAGCGCGCAAGCTGATCGAATGGGGCCTGCGCGCCTTCGAGAAGGCCGAGATCTTCGCCGAGGGCGAGGTGGTGGGCGAGGCGCAGGTTTTCGGCGGCGCCCGGCCGGGCGTGAGGTTGAAGGCGAAAGGTCCGGTGAGTATCTTTGTGCCGATCGTCAACCGCGACAGGCTGACGGCGCGCATCGTCTACGACGGGCCGCTGCCGGCCCCGGTGGAGGAAGGTCAGCCTGTAGGCTCGCTGCGGGTGTGGATCGGCGATACGCTGAGCCAGGAAACGCCGCTCTACGCCGCCGAGACGGTCGAGGTCGGAACACTGCCGGGCCGCGCGCTCGACGCGCTGAAGGAACTGGCCGTGGGCTGGCTGCGGTAGGCACGGCCGGCGCGGGAAAACGTACAGACGAAGGCGCGAGTATTGGCGAAGGGTTTTTTCATAAGCTTTGAAGGCGGGGAGGGCGCCGGCAAGTCCACCCAGATCGCCCGGCTGGCGGCGAAGCTGCGCGCCAAGAAATACGACGTGGTCGTGACCCGCGAGCCCGGCGGCTCGCCCGGCGCCGAGGCGGTGCGGCACGTACTCCTGTCGGGCGCCGCCGAGCCGTTCGGCCCGGGCATGGAGGCGCTTCTGTTCGCTGCTGCCCGCTCCGACCATGTCGAGCAGGTCATTCGCCCGGCTGTGGAGCGCGGCGCCATCGTGCTGTGCGACCGCTTCATCGATTCCTCGCGCGTCTATCAGGGCGTCACCGGCGGGCTCGCCCCCGCCTTCATGCGCGCGCTGGAGCGCGTCGCCGTCAACGGCATGGTGCCGGACCTGACCCTGATCCTCGACCTCGACGCCGAGGAGGGGCTGCGGCGTGCGGCCGCGCGGCGCGGGGCCGGCGACAGTCCGGACCGCTTCGAGAAGGAGACGCTGGCGGTCCACCAGCACCGGCGCGAGGCATTCCTGGCGATCGCCGCGGCGGAGCCGAAGCGCTGCACCGTCATCGACGCCTCGGGCGATGCCGGCGCGGTGGAGGACCGCATCACCGCCGCCGTCTTCAAGGCGCTGGAGGCGCGGCTGCCGGCCAAGGGCAAGCGCCAGGCGGCGCCGGCATGATTTTCGAGCGGATAGCCCCGGAGCAGCACGATACGCTGGACGGCGTGCCCTCGCCGGCCGAGACCCTACGGCTTTACGGGCATCGGGAAGCGGCTTCGATCCTTGCCGCCGCCTACCGCGCCGGCAAGCTGCCGCACGCGCTGATCTTCGCCGGCCCGGTCGGCATCGGCAAGGCGACTCTGGCGTTCCACCTGGCGCATCACCTGCTGAAACACCCGCAAGCCGCCTCGGCTCCGGAAACGCTTGATGCGCCCGATCCGGCCTCGCCGCTGTTTCGCCAGATCGCCACCGGCGCGCACCCTTCGGTGCTGCATCTGACGCGGCCGCTCAACGACCGCACCAAGGCCTTCAAGACGGTGCTCACGGTGGACGAGGTTCGCAAGGTGGGTAGCTTTCTGGCGATGACCTCGCATGACGGTGGCTACCGGGTGGTCATCATCGACCCCGCCGACGACATGAACACCAACGCGGCCAACGCGCTGCTGAAGAACCTCGAAGAGCCGCCGAAGCGCACGCTGTTCATCCTGATCGTGCACGCGCCGGGCAGCCTCCTGCCCACCATCCGCTCGCGCTGCCAGACGATGCGGCTCGGCCCGCTTGCCGAGGCGGACCTGATGCGGGTTCTCGACGGGCTGGAACCGGCGCCGCCGCAGGACCCGGCTGCGCGGTCGGCATTGGCTGAACGGGCAGGGGGCAGCGCCCGCGCCGCGATCCTGCTCACCCAATATGGCGGGCTGGAGATAGCCGAGGCGCTGGGAGCCCTTGCCAAGGCGCGCAATGTGGACATCGCCGCCGCCTACCGGCTGGCGGAGGCGGTGGCAGGCCGCGACCAGTCGGTGCAGTTCGGCATCTTCAACCGCCACGCGCTCGACCTGCTCGCCGACGGCGCAAGCGCTGCCGCCCTTGCCGGCGACCTTGCCCGGGCGAAGGTGCTGTCGGATGCCTGGCAGGAGGCGCTCGACGCCATATCCGAGACCGAGACCTACAATCTCGACAAGAAGCAGCACGCGCTCGCCATGATCGACCGCCTGAATTCCGTAATGCGAATGTGATGCGGCAAGCGGGATGGCAATCGCCGTCCCGATGCGATAATCCACGGCCGGCATCGTTTCATTTCAGATTTCCCACGGTCCGTTCATGTCACGCGAAAAATTCTACGTCACCACGCCGATATTTTATCCGAACGGCAAGCCGCATATCGGCCATGCCTACAACGTCATCGCCACCGACGTTCTGGCGCGCTTCCAGCGCCTCGACGGCAAGGACGTGTTCTTCCTGACCGGCACCGACGAGCACGGCCTGAAGATGCAGCAGAATGCCGAAGCCGAGGGCATCACGCCGAAAGAGCTTGCCGACCGCAATTCTGCGATCTTCCGCGAAATGGACGAAAAGCTCGGCATCTCCAACGACCAGTTCATCCGCACCACCGAGCCGC
>DAOKZN010000180.1:3628-5359 GCA_035325625.1 Mesorhizobium sp.
ATGGACGAAAAGCTCGGCATCTCCAACGACCAGTTCATCCGCACCACCGAGCCGCGCCACTACCGGGCCAGCCAGGCGATCTGGGAAAAGATGGCCGCCAATGGCGACATCTATCTCGGCGGCTATGCCGGATGGTACTCCGTGCGGCAGGAGGCCTATTTCGACGAATCCGAGACCACAGTCGGTGAGGACGGCGTGCGGCGCGAGCCGCTCGGCTCGCCGGTGGAGTGGAACGAGGAGCAGACCTATTTCTTCCGCCTCTCCGCCTATCAGGACAGGCTGCTGGCCCATTACGAAGCCAACCCGGACTTCATCGGCCCGGCCGAGCGCCGCAACGAGATCGTCAGCTTCGTGAAGTCCGGCCTGCGCGACCTTTCCATCTCGCGCTCGACCTTCAAATGGGGCGTGCCGGTGCCGGGCGACGACAAGCATGTCATGTATGTGTGGGTCGATGCGCTTACCAACTACATTACCGCTGCCGGCTATCCTGATGAAAAAGCCGAGAATTGGCGCTATTGGCCGGCCGATATCCATGTCATCGGCAAGGACATCATCCGCTTCCACGCGGTCTACTGGCCGGCGTTCCTGATGTCGGCGGGCATCGCTCTGCCGAAGCGCGTCTTCGCCCACGGCTTCCTGTTCAACCGCGGCGAGAAGATGTCGAAGTCGGTGGGCAACGTGGTGGACCCGTTCACCATGGTCGACCACTACGGGCTCGACCAGGTGCGCTACTATTTCATGCGCGAGGTGCCGTTCGGGCAGGACGGCAGCTACAGCCACGAGGCCATCGTCAACCGCACCAATGCCGACCTCGCCAACGATCTCGGCAATCTGGCGCAGCGCTCGCTGTCGATGGTCGCCAAGAACTGCGAGGGCAGGGTGCCGCGGCGGGGCGAACTGCTGGAAGCCGACCGCACCATCCTCGACCAGGCGGTGGAAGCGCTTGACGCTGCGCGCAAGGCGATGGCCGAGCAGGGCATCCATGTGGCGCTGGCCTCGATCTTCTCCGTGGTGGCCGAGGCCAACCGCTATTTCGCCGCGCAGGAGCCCTGGGCGCTGAGGAAGACCGATCCGGCGCGCATGGAGACGGTGCTGTGGACGACCGCCGAGGTGATCCGGCGGGTGGCCGTGCTGTGCCAGCCCTTCATCCCGACCTCGGCGGGCAAGCTGCTCGACATGCTGGCCGTGGCCGGTGACGCGCGCAGCTTCGGCCATGTCGCGGCGGACCACGCGCTGGTGCCCGGCACGGCGCTGCCGGCGCCGCAGGCGGTGTTCCCGCGCTATGTCGAGCAGGCGGACGGAAACGCCTGATGCTGGTCGACAGCCACTGCCACCTCGACTTCCCCGATTTCGCCGAGGAGCGGGAGGCCGTCGTCGCCCGCGCCCTCGCTGCCGGGGTCGGGCGCATGGTGACGATCTCGACCAGGGTCAGGAAGTTTCCACAAGTTCTTGAAATCGCGGAATCTTTCGACGAGGTCTATTGCTCTGTCGGCACCCATCCGCACAATGCGGCGGAAGAACTGGACGTCACCGCGGCCGAGCTGGTGCGCCTTGCCGCCCACCCGAAGGTGGTGGCGATCGGCGAGGCCGGCCTCGACTATCATTACGACTACGCCCCGCGCGAGGCGCAGGCGCAAGGCTTCCGCACCCACATCGCCGCCGCGCGCGAGACCGGGCTGCCGCTGGTCATCCACGCGCGCTCGGCCGACGACGACGTGGCCGCGATCCTGG
>DAOKZN010000181.1:0-5349 GCA_035325625.1 Mesorhizobium sp.
TGCCGGCCACGATCGAGCCCGACGAAGCCGAAACCGGCTGCCATCCGCTGTTTCGGGCGGCGCCGTCGTCGGTGGAGTTCAACAAGCTGCGCAAGCGGCTGCTGCGGCAGGCCCGGCAGGCCATCGACGATTTTTCCATGCTGAAACCGGGCGGCCGCTGGCTGGTGGCGCTTTCCGGCGGCAAGGATTCCTACGGGCTGCTGGCGCTGCTGCTCGACCTCAAATGGCGCGGCCTGCTGCCGGTGGACCTGCTCGCCTGCAACCTGGACCAGGGCCAGCCGAATTTTCCCAAGCATATCCTGCCCGACTATCTGACCGCCAACGGCATCGCCCACCGTATCGAATATCAGGACACCTATTCCGTCGTCACCGACAAGCTGCCCGAGACCAGCACCTATTGCTCGCTGTGCTCGCGCCTGCGGCGCGGCCATCTCTACCGCATCGCGCGCGAGGAGGGGTGCTCGGCGCTGGTGCTGGGCCACCACCGCGAGGACATCCTCGAAACCTTCTTCATGAACCTGTTCCACGGCGGGCGGCTGGCGGCCATGCCGCCCAAGCTGCTCAACGACGAAGGCGACGTGATGGTGCTGCGCCCGCTGTCCTATTGCGCGGAAGCCGATCTGGAGCGGTTTGCCGCGGCGATGGCCTTTCCCATCATTCCCTGCGACCTGTGCGGCAGCCAGGACGGCCTGCAGCGCAACGCGATGAAGGCGATGCTGGAGGACATGGAAAGGCGCATGCCCGGCCGCAAGGACACCATGATCCGGGCGCTGACCAATGTGCGCCCCTCGCACCTGCTCGACCGCGGCCTGTTCGATTTCGCGTCCCTGATACCCGGCCGCTGATGCCGCCCGCTATGTCGGCGGGTTGTGCGGCCGGAACATGCGCCCGCGCTCAGCGACCAGCACCGCCGCCAGCGCGCCCGCCGAAACCAGGCAGAAGCTCGCCGCCAGCGGCGTCACCGTGCCGTCGAAGGCCTGGCCGATCAGCGTGCCGAGCAGCCCGCCCAGAAAGGTCTGCATGAAGCCGAGCACGGAGGAAGCCGTGCCGGCCAGTGCCCCCAGCGGCTCCATGGCCAGCGCGTTGAAGTTCGAGCCCAGCATGGCGAACGGCACCATCGCCGAGGCGAAGATGGCCACGAAGAGCAAAAGCGGCATATGCCCGGCGAGCGACAGGGCGAGCCAGAGCAGGCTGATGCCGAGAAGCGCCAGCAGCGCCCCCTGCGACAGGCGGCGCATGCCGATGCGCCCGACCAGCCGCGCATTGGCGAAGTTCGACAGCGCGATCAGGCCGGCGACGGCGGCGAAGACGACCGGGAACATCTCGCCCAGGTCGTAGATCCCCACATAGATCTGCTGCGATGAATTGATGAAGCCGAACATCGCCGCGAAGGTGAAGGTGCTGGCCAGCGCATAGCAGAGCGCGATGCGGTTGGTCAGCACGATGCCGAAGCCGCCGAGGACGGCCTTGGCGGTCAGCGGGCGGCGGTATTCGGGGTGCAGCGTTTCCGGCAGGCGAAGCAGCGCCCATGCCGAGGTCAGCAGGGCGCCGACGGCCATCGCCACGAAGATGAAGTGCCAGCTCGCCAGCAGCATGAGGATCTGGCCGATGCCCGGCGCCACTACCGGAATCGCCATGAACACCATGAAGATCAGCGACATCACCTCGGCCATGCGCCGGCCCTCGAAGGTGTCGCGCACGATGGAGACGGAGATGACCCGCGTCGCCGCCGCGCCGATGCCCTGCACAAAGCGGCAGGCAAGCAGCGTCGCGAAGCTCGGCGCCACCGCCGCCGCGCCCGCGGCGAGGATGTAGATGACGAGGCCGGCGATGAGCGGCGGGCGCCGTCCGAAACGGTCCGACAGCGGCCCGAAGAAGAGCTGTGCGCCGCCGAAACCGACGACATAGGCGGCGATGACGTACTGGCGGTGGTTCTCGTTCTCCACGCCCAGGCTGGCGCCTATCTGCTGCAAGGCCGGCAGCATGATGTCGATGGCGAGCGAGTTCAGCGCCATCAGCGCCGCGCAAAGCGCGATGAACTCCCAGCGCGGGATGCGCGGCCGGGCTGCCTGCTGCGTGGGTGCCGCTGCCTGATCCATCAGGTTTTCCATCCTCAAACGAAATGCGCCGGCATGCCGGCGCATCGGTTCGTCATGGTGCCCGTTTTCGGGTGCTGGTGCCGGGGCGGCCCGCCCCGGCCGGGAACGTCAGGCCGCGCCCTTGGCGCTGATGCCCTTCTCTTCGAAGAAGGGCTGCAACTCGCCGGACTGGAACATTTCGCGCACGATGTCGCAACCGCCCACGAACTCGCCCTTCACGTAGAGCTGCGGAATGGTCGGCCAGTTGGAATAGTCCTTGATGCCCTGGCGCAGATCGTTGGAGTCGAGCACGTTGACGCCTTTGTAGTCGACGCCGAGATAATCGAGGATCTGCACCACCTGGCCGGAGAAGCCGCACTGCGGGAAGCCGGGCGTGCCCTTCATGAACAGCACCACGTCGTTGCTCTTCACCTCGTTGTCGATGTAATCGTTGATTCCGCTCATGGACGATCCTTTCACGCCTGCGGGAGCCAGGCGGCAAACATGCGCTATTCAGTATTCAAATAGCCTCCAAGTCGATCCGAAACAAGCCGCTTGTCCTTTTGTCGGGAAAATGGCGCCGGCAGGGAAGGGCGAGACGATGACGAAGCGGCATCTTGCGGCGATCCTAGCCGGCGTTCTTGCGGGCGCTCTCGTGGTTGCGGCGAGCCTGGCCTGGTGGCGCGCGCCGCGTCCGCGCCCGCCATCCGTTCCGGACGCCGGCCTGCCGCGGCCCTGCCGGGCCGTGGAATCCGAAACGGTCGCCTATATCGTGTGCGAGGCCGACCCCGGCGCCTATGAAGTGACGCTTGCCCGTCTCGATGTGCAGGCCCGCCCCTACGGCTCGGTCAAGGCGTTCGCGCAGGCCATGGCCGCGCGGGGCGCGCCCGTGCTGCTGGCCATGAATGCCGGTATGTACCACAAGGATCTGTCGCCGGTCGGCCTGTTCGTGGAAGATGGCCGGCAGCAGGCAGCGCTCAACCTTGCGGACGGGGAGGGCAATTTCTTCCTCAAGCCGAACGGCGTGTTCTTCGTCGGGAAGGACGGGCGCGCGGGCGTCATGGAAAGCGGCGCCTATCAGGCCGCCGGCATGGAACCGCGATTTGCCACCCAATCCGGCCCGATGCTGGTGACCGGCCGGAGGCTGCACCCGCGCTTCCTGGAGGATGGCACCTCGCGCTACATCCGCAACGGCGTCGGCGTGCGGGACGACGGCACGGTGGTGCTGGCCATATCGCGCGCGCCCGTCAGCCTCGGCAGCTTCGGCCGGCTGTTCCGCGACGTGCTCGCCTGTCCGAACGCGCTGTTCTTCGACGGTGCCGTGTCTGCGCTCTCCAATGGCGATCGCATGCTCGTCGGCGGCGACTATCCCGCGGGGCCGATCCTGGCCGTGCGGGCGAGGAAATAGTGGGATGCAGATACATTCATCCTGCATCGGCTCTGGTTTGATGCAGCCCATGCCTCGACTTCGACGAAGCCGATGTGAACATACGGTGGCAGGCTACCGGTAGCAGGCTACTGGTAGCGGGCTACTCAGGCGCGCTGGTCTGTAGCGCCAGCGCATGCAGCACGCCGCCCATATTGCCCTTCAGCGCCTCGTAGACCATCTGGTGCTGCTGCACGCGGCTTTTGCCGCGGAAGCTCTCGGCCACCACCTCTGCGGCATAATGGTCGCCGTCGCCGGCGAGGTCGCGGATCGTCACCTTAGCATCGGGGATGCCTTCCTTGATGAGCCTCTCGATTTCGCGCGCGTCCATTGCCATGCCGTATTCCTCGTTCAGGCTTCCATGAAATCCGGAAACCACGATTCGTGCGCAGTCTTGAGCTGCGCTATTGGTATGGCACGCGCCTGTCCGAGTTTCAAATCGCCGCCGCCGGTCGTGCCGATCCGTTCGGCCGCGATGCCGAGCCTGCGCTGCTCGTCCCGAAGGGCCTCCCACTCCTTGCCGTCCGGGTCGAGCGCGAGCGTCAGCAGATAGCGCCCCTGGTCCTCGCCGAAGAAGGCAGCGACCGGATCGGCGCCTTCGGGCGTGGAGATAGTGGCGCCGATGCCGGACGCCATGGCCATCTCGGCCAGCGCGACCGCCAGCCCGCCGTCGGACAGGTCGTGGCAGGCGGTGACGACGCCCGACGCGATCAGCGCGCGCACATGGTCGCCCACGCGCTTTTCATGGTGGAGATCGACGGCCGGCGGCGGTCCGTCGGCGCGGCTATGGATGTCGCGCAGATAGGCGGATTGGCCCAGATGAGCGCCCCAGCCGGCCGGCGCGCCGACCAGCAGGATCGCCTCGCCCTCTGCGGCGAAGCCGATGCGCGCCATCTTCTGCCAGTCGGTGAGCAGCCCGACGCCGCCGATGGTGGGCGTGGGCAGGATGCCCTGTCCGCTGGTCTCGTTGTAGAGCGAGACGTTGCCCGAGACGATCGGGAAGCCGAGCACGCGGCAGGCGTCGCCGATGCCTCTTATGGCATGGACGAACTGGCCCATGATCTCCGGCCGCTCGGGATTGCCGAAATTCAGGTTGTCGGTGGCCGCCAACGGCAGCGCGCCCGTCGCGGTGAGATTGCGCCAGCACTCGGCCACGGCCTGCTTGCCGCCTTCATAGGGATCGGCCTCGCAATAGCGCGGCGTCACGTCGGAAGAGAAGGCGAGCGCCTTGGTGGGGTGGCCTTCTACCCGCACCACGCCGGCGTCGCCGCCCGGCCGCTGCAGCGAGTTGCCCTGGATCAGCGTGTCATACTGCTCCCACACCCAGCGGCGCGAGGAAAGGTCCGGCCCGCCGAGCAGCTTCAGCAGCGCGTCGGCCACGTCGGCCTGCGGAATGTCGTCCGCCGCCAGCGGCGCCGGCCTGGCCGGCTCGACCCACGGGCGGTCATATTCGGGAGCCTGGTCGCCCAGGTCCTTGATCGGCAGATTGGCGACCTCCTCGCCCTGATGCAGGATGCGGAAGCGCAGGTCGTCCGTGGTGTGGCCGACGATGGCGAAGTCCAGCCCCCACTTGCGGAAGATCGCCTCGGCTTCCTCTTCCTTTTCCGGGCGCAGCACCATCAGCATGCGCTCCTGGCTTTCGGAGAGCATCATCTCGTAAGCGCTCATCTGCTCCTCGCGAACCGGCACCTTGTCGAGGTCCAGTTCGATGCCGAGGTCGCCCTTGGCGCCCATCTCGACGGCCGAGCAGGTCAGGCCGGCAGCGCCCATGTCCTGGATGGCGATGACGGCGCCGGACGCCATCAGTTCCAGGCAGGCTTCCAGCAGGCATTTTTCGGTGAAGGG
>DAOKZN010000182.1:0-5269 GCA_035325625.1 Mesorhizobium sp.
AATCGTCCACCGAAACGCCGGCCATGTAGCACAGATAGGGCGGCACCAGCGGCAGCACGCAGGGCGACAGGAAGGAGATCGCGCCCGCGCCCACCGCGCTCACATAGCCGATGTCCAATGCCATGCCCGCCTTCCCTCACTCGATACGCCGTCCATATAGCCGTGAGGGTACGCGGCCTCCAATCACCATTTCGTGGCGCATTTCGTCGCTGCCGCGCGCCATTCCGCCGCATTGTGCCGCTATCATTACAAAATGGCATTGCCGCGAGCGGGCTGCCGGTCCGCGGCGTCCGTCGAAGAACGCGGCAATGCGCCGTTTTCATCAAGGAGGCTTTGCCATGAAATCGCTGACAATGGGCGTGGCCGCGCTGCTGGTCGGCACGACGGCGGCGTTCGCAGCAGATGCCTGGAAGGAGGCCGAGGTCGGCGGCACGAAGATCTACACCGACGCCCGGGGCATGACGCTCTACACCTTCGACAAGGATACGAAAGGCGCGTCGAGCTGCTACGACAAATGCGCCACAAGCTGGCCGCCGCTGAAGGCGGCAGCCGGCGCCAAGGCGCAGGGCGCCTGGACCGTCGTCAAGCGCAAGGACGGCACCATGATGTGGGCCTATGATGGAAAGCCGCTCTACACCTTCGCCAAGGACAAGAAGGCCGGCGACATGAAAGGCGACGGCGCCATGGGCCTGTGGCATGCCGCCAAGGCGGAATGAGCCTAATCCGGCCGGGTGCCGACCGCACTGCATGTCTTGAATGTCCGGAGCCCGGCCCCTTGTGGCCCGGCCTCTTATGGCTCGGCCCCTTATGGCTCGGCGATGGGGAGCCAACCCTGTGGAGCAAGCGGACTCGGCGGGTCGCCGCCGGGTTCAGGCCAGCCCCCTGTGCTTGTCAGGCCTGACGCGCGCGGGGCGTTCGCCGCGGATGATGTCGCTGACCTCCATATAGGCCATCTCGATCAGATAGCTCAGCATGTCGCAGCGCTCGGCCTCCGACATCGTGCGCAATTGCCCGAGCATCGCCTGGATATAGTCGAGCGTCTCGGTCCGTCGTCTTGGATACAGTTGCCGCATCGACAATAGCCCCTTTCCAATGCGCATGTCCGCATCGCCCGTCCACATCCGCCGATCGACTGCAATACGCCCGAGCCGGCGGCAAAGGCAGGATATTAAATACCGCTAAAATTGCAAGTTTATATGAAGACACTCATAGGTTGTACGCATCTGAAACCCATAGATCGCCCTCTGCCTCTTGACCGGATGCAAAAGCACGGCCATTTGACGAGCGACCTGAACGATTTTTCGTCGCGGCACGAGGGGGTCCTTTCGCCGCGAAGCAAGCAAATACGGGCAAAATGGACGTCGTCGTCGTCGAATCGCCGGCAAAGGCGAAGACAATCAACAAGTATCTCGGCCGGAACTACAAGGTTCTGGCCTCCTTCGGCCATGTGCGCGACCTGCCGGCCAAGGACGGCTCGGTGCGCCCGGACGAGGATTTCTCCATGTCGTGGTCGGTCGATTCGGCCTCGGCCAAGCGGCTGGCCGACATCGCCAAGGCGGTGAAGGAGGCGGACGGCCTGATCCTGGCCACCGACCCGGACCGCGAGGGCGAGGCGATTTCCTGGCATGTGCTCGATGTTCTGCGCGCCAAGAAAGTGCTGAAGGACAAGCCCGTCAGCCGCGTCGTCTTCAACGCCATCACCAAGCAGTCGGTGCTGGATGCCATGGCCAATCCGCGCCAGATCGACGCGCCGCTGGTGGACGCCTATCTGGCCCGCCGTGCGCTCGACTATCTGGTCGGCTTCACGCTTTCGCCGGTTCTGTGGCGCAAGCTGCCCGGCGCGCGCTCGGCCGGCCGGGTGCAGTCGGTGGCGCTCAGGCTGGTCTGCGACCGCGAGGCGGAGATCGAGCGTTTTGTCCGCGAGGAATACTGGAACATCGCCGCCATCCTCGGCACGCCGCGCAAGGAGAGCTTCGAAGCGCGGCTGACCGCCTATGAAGGCAGGAAGCTCCAGAAGCTCGACATCAAGAACAAGGAGCAGGCCGACGGCATCAAGGCGATGCTGGAAGGGGCCACCTTCCGCGCGCTTTCGGTGGAAGCAAAGCCCACTAAGCGCAACCCGGCTCCGCCCTTCACCACCTCGACCCTGCAGCAGGCCGCCTCCTCGCGGCTCGGCTTCTCGGCCAACCGCACCATGCAGGTGGCGCAGCGCCTCTACGAAGGCATCGACCTCGGCGGCGAGACCACCGGCCTCATCACCTATATGCGAACCGACGGCGTGCAGATGGCGCCGGAGGCGATTTCAGCGGCGCGGGACGCCATCGGCAAGGAATTCGGCGCGAAATACGTGCCGGAGAAGCCGCGCTACTATTCGGTGAAGGCCAAGAACGCGCAGGAAGCGCACGAGGCGATCCGCCCGACCGACTTCTTCCGCACGCCGGCCTCGGTGCGGCAATATCTCGACGCCGACCAGGCCAGGCTCTACGAACTGGTCTGGAAGCGCGCCATCGCCAGCCAGATGAACGCCGCCGAGATCGAGCGCACCACGGTGGAGATCGAGGCCGTGAACAATGCCTCCGGAGGCGCCCGCACCGCCGGCCTGCGAGCGGTCGGCTCCGTCGTCCGCTTCGACGGCTTCATCGCCGCCTATACCGACCAGAAGGACGAGGACCAGGAGGACGAGGAGAACCGCCGCCTGCCCGAAATCCGCGCCGGGGAGGAACTGGCCCGCGAGGCGATCAACGCCACGCAGCACACGACCGAGCCGCCGCCGCGCTATTCGGAAGCCTCGCTCATCAAGAAGCTGGAGGAACTCGGCATCGGCCGGCCTTCCACCTATGCGGCGACGCTGAAGACGCTGGAAGACCGCGAATATGTCACCATCGACAAGCGCCGCCTGATCCCGCAGGCCAAGGGCCGGCTGGTGACGGCCTTCCTGGAAAGCTTCTTCGAGAAATATGTCGAATACGACTTCACCGCCTCGCTGGAAGAGAAGCTGGACGAGATTTCGGACGGCAAGCTCGCCTGGAAGGACGTGCTGCGCGACTTCTGGAAGGATTTTTCCGCTTCCGTCGACGACATCAAGGAACTGCGCGTCTCCGACGTGCTGGACGCGCTGAACGAGGAACTGGCGCCGCTGGTGTTCCCGGCGCGCGAGGACGGCTCCGACCCGCGCATCTGCCCCAAATGCGGCACCGGCAACCTGTCGCTCAAGCTCGGCAAGTACGGCGCCTTCGTCGGCTGCTCGAACTATCCCGAATGCGGCTACACGCGCCAGCTCGGCGACGCCGCCAACGGCAATGGCGAGAACGGCGCAGGCGAGGACGGCAACAAGGCGCTGGGCAAGGACCCCTATACGGGCGAGGAAATCACGCTTCGCTCCGGCCGCTTCGGGCCCTATGTGCAGCGCGGCGAAGGCAAGGAGGCCAAGCGCTCCAGCCTGCCCAAGGGCTGGACCGCCGATTCCCTCGACCACGAAAAGGCGCTGGCGCTGCTTTCGCTGCCGCGCGACGTCGGCAAGCATCCCGAGACCGGCAAGATGATCTCCGCCGGGCTCGGACGCTACGGCCCCTTCGTGCTGCACGACGGCACCTACGCCAATCTCGATTCCATCGAGGACGTGTTCTCCATCGGCCTCAACCGGGCCGTCACCGTGCTGGCGGAGAAGCAGGCCAAGGGCAAGGGCGCCCGCGGAGGTGGCACGCCGGCCGCGCTCAAGGAACTGGGCGAGCATCCCGGCGGCGGCGGCAAGGTGACGGTGCGCGACGGCCGCTACGGCGCCTATGTCAATTTCGGCAAGGTCAACGCCACCCTGCCCAAGGGCAAGGACCCGCAGTCGGTGACGATGGAGGAAGCGCTGGCGCTGATCGCCGAAAAGGAGGCCAAGTCGGGCACCGGCGGCAAGAAGCCGGCCCGCAAGACGGCGGCAAAGAAGACCACGGCGGCGAAGAAGACAGCCGCGAAGAAGGAATAGAAGCTTGGCGCGCGGGATCTCCGGACGGCACCACGGCGATCCGCGCTCTGGCGACACGCGGCGCGGGACGCGCGACCAGTACCGCCCCTCGCCCGAGGAGCTCCTCCGCTACATCGCCGAGAACCCTGACCGCTCCGGCAAGCGCGAGATTGCCAAGGCGTTCGGCCTGCGCGGCGAGGACCGCGCCTGGCTGAAGGACACGCTGCGCGATCTCCAGGACCAGGGCCTGCTGGAAAAGCAGCGCAAGCGCCACATCCGCCCCGGCGCATTGCCGCATGTGGCGGTGCTCGACATTTTCGGCCGCGACGACGAGGGCGGCCTGCTGGCGCGCCCGACCGAGCAGGAAGGCGACGGCCCGCCCCCTGTCGTGGCGGTGCGCGTGTCGCGCGGCGGCCGCGCCCCGGGCATCGGCGACCGCATCCTGGCCAAGACCTTCCCGACCGACGATGCGACAGGCCCGGCCTACACGGCGCGGGTGATGAAGATATTCGAGCGGCGCGCGGAGACGACGCTCGGCATCTTCCGCGTGCTCAAGGACGGAACGTTCCGCATCGAGCCCGTGGAGCGGCGCCAGCCGGAACTTGTCGTCGACGAAGAATTCCGCAACGGCGCCACCAATGGCGATCTGGTGGAGGTGGAGCCGGCGCGCGCCCCGCGCTACGGGCTGCCCAAGGCCAAGGTGCTTGCCGTGCTGGGCTCGCTGACCAGCGAGAAGGCGGTCTCCATGATCGCCATCCACGCACACGACATTCCCCACATCTTCCCGCCCGACGTGCTGGCCGAGACGCAGGCGCTGAAGCCGGTGGCCATCGAAGGCCGCGAGGACTGGCGCGACCTGCCGCTGATCACCATCGACCCGGCCGACGCCAAGGACCATGACGACGCCGTGTTCGCCGCGCCCGACACGGACGAGAAGAACCCCGGCGGCGTCATCGTCACGGTGGCGATCGCCGATGTCGTGGCCTATGTGCGGCCGGGCTCGGCGCTCGACCGCGAGGCGGTGAAGCGCGGCAATTCGGTCTATTTCCCCGACCGCGTGGTGCCGATGCTGCCGGAGCGCATCTCCAACGACCTGTGCTCGCTGCGCGAGGGCGAGGACCGCCCGGCAATGGCGGTGCGCATGACGTTTTCGGCCGATGGGCGGAAAATCCGGCATTCCTTCCACCGGGTGATGATGAAGTCGGCGGCCAAGCTCGCCTACCCCCAGGCGCAGGCGGCGATCGACGGCGTGCCGGACGACAAGACCGGCCCGATCCTCGGCACGGTGCTGAAGCCCCTGTGGGACGCCTATGCGGT
>DAOKZN010000183.1:0-5260 GCA_035325625.1 Mesorhizobium sp.
CTCTGCGGCTGGAGCAGAAGAACCGGCTGGCCGAGCTGGATGCCGAGGCGGTGGACGCCACCCGCGCCCTGCGCGCCGCCGAGGCCGCGCTGGCCGAGGCGCAAGGCGCCCTTGGCCGCAGCACGGAGGCCGAGCGCGCCACCCGCCAGGCCGTGCGCGACGCCCAGCACGCGCTGGATGCCGCCCGCACCGCCCTGTCGCAGGCCGAAAAGGCTGCCGGCGAGCTTTCGAGCCGGCGCGAGGCGCTGGCCGAGGCGCATGCCCGCGTGGTGGAAAGCCACGAGGAGGCCGCTGCCGCTGTCGAGGAGGCCGAGGCGCAGCTTGCCGACGCGCCCGACATCGGCGACCTCCAGCTCCGGCTGGAACAGGCCGCCGCCCATGTCGCGCGCGACCGTGCCGCCCTTGCCGACGCCCGTGCCGTGCATGACGGGCTGACCCGCGAGGCCGAGGCGCGCGCGCGCCGGCTGGAGGCGATCGCCACCGAGCGCCGCAACTGGCTGTCGCGCGCCGAGAACGCTTCCCAGCAGATCGCCTCGCTGGCCGAACGCAAGGCGGAGGCCGAGGAGGAACGCGAGCGGCTGGCCGAGGCGCCGGACGAGATCGACGCCCGCCGCCGCGCCCTGCTTTCGCAGCTTTCGCAGGCAGAGGACCTGCGCAAGGCCGCCGGCGACCGCTTGCAGGAGGCCGAGAACCTGCAGGGCGGGCTGGACAAGGCCGCCACCGCCGCCATCCAGGGCCTTGCCGAGGCGCGCGAGGCCCGCGCCCGCGCCGAGGAGCGGCTGACCGCCGCGGACGAGCGCCGGCAGGAGGTGGAGGCGCGCATCCACGAGGCGCTGAACACGCCGCCGCACCTCGTCATCCGCCACACCGGGCTGGAGGCCGACGCGCCGATGCCCGACGCCGCCGAGGTGGAGCGCCAGCTCGAGCGGCTCAAGATCGAGCGCGAGCGGCTGGGCGCGGTCAATCTGCGCGCCGAGGAGGAGCAGAAGGAGCTGTCCGACCGGCTGGAAGCCATCGTTTCCGAGCGCGAGGACGTCATCGAGGCGATCCGCAAGCTGCGGCAGGCCATCCAGAGCCTGAACCGCGAGGGGCGCGAGCGCCTGCTGGCCGCCTTCGACGTGGTCAACGGCCATTTCCAGCGCCTGTTCACGCATCTGTTCGGCGGCGGCACGGCCGAGCTGCAGCTCATCGAATCCGAGGACCCGCTGGAAGCCGGCCTCGAAATCCTCGCCCGCCCGCCGGGCAAGAAGCCGCAGACCATGACGCTGCTTTCCGGAGGCGAGCAGGCGCTGACGGCCATGTCGCTGATCTTTGCCGTGTTCCTCACCAATCCGGCGCCGATCTGCGTGCTGGACGAGGTGGACGCGCCGCTGGACGACCACAATGTCGAGCGCTTCTGCAACCTGATGGACGAGATGTCCGCCTCCACCGAGACGCGCTTCGTCGTCATCACCCACAACCCCATCACCATGGCGCGCATGGACCGCCTGTTCGGCGTCACCATGGCCGAGCAGGGGGTGAGCCAGCTCGTCTCGGTCGACCTGCAGGCCGCCGAAGCCATGCGCGAGGCAGGCTGAGCCATGCCCGTCCTGGTCACGGGGGCCGCCGGCTTCATCGGCAGCCATGTCTGCCACCGGCTGCTGGAGCGGGGCGAGGCGGTCGTCGGCGTGGACGACATGAACGCCTATTACGACCCGGCGCTGAAGCAGGCGCGCCTTGCCCGCCTGACCGGCCGGCCGGGCTTTTCCTTCCATGAGCTGGACATCGCGCGGGAAGGCGCGCTCGCGGCTTTTTCGGATGCCGGCATCGACGGGGTGGTGCATCTGGCCGCGCAGGCGGGCGTGCGCCACTCGCTGGAAAATCCGCGCGCCTATGTGCGCTCCAACCTTGCCGGCCATCTGGAGGTGCTGGAGTTCTGCCGCTTCCTGCCCGCCGGCAGGCATCTGGTCTATGCCTCGTCCAGCTCGGTCTATGGCGGCAACACCAAGGTGCCGTTCAGCGAGAGCGACCCCGTCGACCGTCCGGTTTCGCTCTACGCGGCCACCAAGAAGGCCGACGAGCTGATGAGCCATGCCTATGCGCATCTTTACGGCATTGCGCAGACCGGCCTGCGCTTCTTCACCGTCTACGGCCCGTGGGGGCGCCCGGACATGGCCTATTGGCTGTTCACCGAGGCGATGCTGGCCGGCCGGCCGATCCGCGTCTTCAACGGCGGCGAGATGTGGCGCGACTTCACCTATGTCGACGACGTGGTGGACGCGGTGGTGGCCGTGCTCGACCGCCCGCCCGTGGCGGGAGAGGACGCGCCGGCGCGCGTCTACAATGTCGGCAACAACCGCCCGGTGCGGCTGGGCGATTTCATCGACACGCTGGAGAAGGTGCTGGGGGTGGCGGCGGTGCGCCGCGACGAGCCGATGCAGCCGGGCGACGTGGAGCGCACCTATGCCGATCTTTCGGCGATCCAGCGCGATTTCGGCTTCACGCCGAAAACCTCGATCGAGGAAGGCCTGCGGCGCTTCGCCGACTGGTATCGCTTCGAGTGGAAGAAATAGCGGCGGCCGCTGCCGCACGGATGGCTGGGGCGCCAGGATTCGAACCTGGGAATGTCGGTACCAAAAACCGATGCCTTACCGCTTGGCGACGCCCCACCAGTGTCAGCGCTCCAAAGCCGAAGCCTGACTCGGCGTGAGCGGCCTTATAGGCAGAGCCGGGCGAAAGCACAATCGCCAACCGCCTTGCCGCCGCAGGATTCTACAGGCTCCCGAGGCGGCTTTCCCTCCCCGGATGCCGGCTTCTACAGCCTGCCGAAGCGCGCCGGCATGCCTGCCCTACTCGCCCCACACGGCCAGCTCGTTGCCTGCGGGGTCGAGGAAATGGAAGCGCCGGCCGCCGGGGAAGGAGAAGATCGGCCTGGCGATGGTGCCGCCGGCGTCGCGCACCGCCGCCAGCGTCTGGTCGAGGTTTTGCGAATACAGCACCGGCAGCGGCCTGGCCGGCGCCTCCGCGGCGTCGGCCTGGAAGCCGCCGTCCAGCCCCTCGCCGAAGGCCGAATAGGTCGGCCCGTAATCGGTGAACGACCACGAGAACGCTTTGCTGTAGAATGCCTTGACGCTGTCCAGCGTGCCGCCCGTAGCCGGCAGTTCGAGATAGTCCAGCTTGCCCGTCAGTTTCATCGCAGCACCTCATGTTCCTGATATGTTCTAATCCGGACGGCGGCGACGCGCAAGCCCGCCGCCGCGCGGAGAAGACCGTCGCCGGCCCAAATCGATTGTAGGCGTGGGAGACGGGAACAGCGCCTTGCGTTTCGCGGCGCATCCTCCTATCGCTCCCGGCGAACGTCCGGCAAACGGATATCCGCCAACCTCCGCAGATTGGGGAGCGAGCATGACCAAATGGGTCTACACCTTCGGCGACGGCGCGGCTGAGGGGCGCGCCGGTGACAAGAACCTGCTCGGCGGCAAGGGCGCGAATCTCGCCGAGATGTGCAGCCTGGGCCTGCCGGTGCCGCCCGGCTTCACCATCACCACCGAGGCCTGCAACTGGTATTACGCCAACGGCCGCGCCTATCCGGAGGCCCTGCAAGCGCAGGTGGACGCCGCGCTCGGCCATATCGGCCGCATCACCGGCCGCCGCTTCGGCGACCCGGAAAAGCTGCTGCTGGTCTCCGTGCGCTCCGGCGCCCGCGCCTCCATGCCGGGCATGATGGACACGGTGCTCAATCTCGGCCTCAACGACAGGACCGTGGAGGCGCTGGCCGCCGATTCCGGCGACGCGCGCTTCGCCTATGACAGCTACCGCCGCTTCATCCAGATGTATTGCGACGTCGTCATGGGCCTCGACCACGGCGTGTTCGAGGAGATCCTGGAAGACAGCAAGGCCGGCCTCGGCCACGACCTCGACACCGAGCTGACGGCGGCCGAATGGCAGGACGTCATCGCGCTCTACAAGGCCCGCATCGAGGAGGAGCTTGGAAAGCCCTTCCCGCAGGATGCGCGCGAGCAGCTCTGGGGGGCGATCGGCGCCGTGTTCTCCAGCTGGATGAACCAGCGCGCCATCACCTATCGCCGCCTGCACGACATTCCCGAAAGCTGGGGCACGGCGGTCAACGTTCAGGCCATGGTGTTCGGCAACATGGGCGACACCTCCGCCACCGGCGTCGCCTTCACCCGCAACCCGTCCACCGGCGAGAATGCCCTCTACGGCGAATTCCTCGTCAACGCGCAGGGCGAGGACGTGGTGGCCGGCATCCGCACGCCGCAGAACATCACCGAGGCGGCGCGCATCGCCGCCGGCTCCGACAAGCCTTCGCTGCAGAAGCTGATGCCCGAGGCCTTCGCCGCCTTCGTGGATATTTCCCAGCGGCTGGAGCAGCACTACCGCGACATGCAGGACCTGGAGTTCACCATCGAGCGCGGCAAGCTGTGGATGCTCCAGACCCGCTCGGGCAAGCGCACCGCCAAGGCCGCGCTCAAGATCGCCGTGGACATGGCCAACGAGGGCCTGATCTCGAAGGAAGAGGCGGTGTCGCGCATCGACCCGGCCTCGCTCGACCAGCTGCTGCATCCCACCATCGACCCGAAGGCCGAGCGCCACGTCATCGGCGCCGGCCTGCCGGCTTCTCCCGGCGCGGCCACCGGCGAGATCGTCTTCACCTCCGACGAGGCCGAGGATCTGCGGGCGCAGGGGCGAAAGGTCATCCTGGTGCGGGTGGAGACCAGCCCGGAGGACATCCACGGCATGCACGCCGCCGAAGGCATCCTGACCACGCGTGGCGGCATGACCAGCCATGCGGCGGTGGTGGCGCGCGGCATGGGCAAGCCCTGCGTCTCGGGCGCCGGGTCGCTGCGCGTCGACCAGCGCAACGGCACGCTGATGGCCATGGGCGTGACGCTGAAGAAGGGCGACGTCATCACCATCGACGGCGGCAACGGCCAGGTGCTGAAGGGCGCGGTGGCCATGCTGCAGCCGGAGCTTTCGGGCGATTTCGCCGCCATCATGGAATGGGCCGACGCCGCCCGCCGCATGAAGGTGCGCACCAATGCCGAGACGCCGGCCGATGCGCGCATGGCGCGCTCCTTCGGCGCGGAAGGCATCGGCCTGTGCCGCACCGAGCACATGTTCTTCGACGGCGACCGCATCGTGGCCATGCGCGAGATGATCCTGGCCGACACGGAGACGGAGCGCCGCGCGGCGCTGGCCAAGCTCCTGCCCATGCAGCGCTCGGATTTCCTGGAGCTGTTCGAGATCATGGCCGGCCTGC
>DAOKZN010000184.1:0-5219 GCA_035325625.1 Mesorhizobium sp.
CGGCGCGGCCGCCGCTATCGCCGGCGGTGCCGACCCCGATACCGAAACCGTGAAGGCGCGGCGCGCCTTGCAGGAAGCCGGCTTCGACCGCGTCGACTACGTCGCGGCGCGCGAAAGCGATAGTCTGGCGCAGTGGCGGCCGGGCCGCGAAGGACGGCTGCTGGCCGCCGCGTGGCTGGGCACCACGCGGCTCATCGACAATGTGGAGTTGCAGGCAACGACAGCGTTTCTTTGAGAAAGGGAGAGCCGCATGCGCAAGCGGGCACAAGACATCCAGATCGCCATGGCGATGCTTCTTGTCGGAAACGGCATGCTGCCGTTGTCCGCAAATCCATTTCTCCCGGGCCACCCGTTCGAGTCGTCCTGGACTTTCTGGTATTCCTATTTCAGCCTGATCGTCGGCTTCTGGATGCTGAAGCGTCTCTCGACGGCAGCCGACAGCGGGCAGCCATAGACGACCGCCCTACCGTTGGGACGGGCCTATTCCTCCAGGCCCAGCTTGGCCTTGACGAGGTCGTTGACCGCCTGCGGGTTGGCCTTGCCGCCGGTGGCCTTCATCACCTGCCCCACGAACCAGCCGGCCAGCGTCGGCTTGGCCCTGGCCTGCTCGACCTTGTCAGGGTTGGCGGCGATCACCTCGTCCACGGCCTTTTCGATGGCGCCGGTGTCGGTGACCTGCTTCATGCCGCGCTTTTCCACGATCCCGCGCGGATCGCCGCCCTCGTTCCAGACGATCTCGAACAGGTCCTTGGCGATCTTGCCGGAAATGGTGCCTTCCTTGATCAGGTCGATGATCGCGCCGAGCTGGTCGGGAGAAACCGGAGTCGATTCAATGTCCTTGCCGGATTTGTTCAAGGCGCCCAGCAGGTCGTTGATGACCCAGTTGGCGGCCGCCTTGCCGTCGCGCCCGGCCGTCACCTTCTCGAAATAGTCGGCGATGGCCTTTTCCGACACCAGGATGGAGGCGTCGTAGGCGGAAAGCCCGAGCTTTTCCGTCAGCCGCGACTTCTTGGCGTCGGGCAGTTCCGGCAGGTCGGCGGCCAGCGCGTCGACATAGGCCTGGTCGAACTCCAGCGGCAGGAGATCGGGATCGGGGAAATAGCGATAGTCGTGCGCCTCCTCCTTGGAGCGCATGGAGCGCGTCTCGCCCTTGCCGGGGTCGAACAGGCGCGTCTCCTGATCCACCTTGCCGCCGTCCTCCAGCAGGGCGATCTGGCGCCGCGCCTCGTATTCGATGGCCTGGCCGACGAAGCGGATGGAGTTGACGTTCTTGATCTCGCAGCGCGTGCCGAAGCCCTCGCCCGGACGCCGCACCGACACGTTGACGTCGGCGCGCATGGAGCCTTCGTCCATGTTGCCGTCGCAGGTGCCGAGATAGCGCACGATGGAGCGCAGCTTGGTGAGATAGGCCTTTGCCTCGTCGGAAGAACGCATGTCGGGCTTGGACACGATCTCCATCAGCGCCACGCCCGAGCGGTTGAGATCGACATAGGACATGGTCGGGTGCTGGTCGTGCATGGACTTGCCCGCATCCTGCTCCAGATGCAGGCGCTCGATGCCCACCTCGATGTCCTCGAAGCCGCCCTCGCGGTCCGGGCCCACCGAGACCGTGACGGTGCCCTCGCCCACGATCGGCTGCTTGAACTGCGAAATCTGATAGCCCTGCGGCAGATCGGGATAGAAGTAGTTCTTGCGGTCGAAGACCGACTTCAGGTTGATCTTCGCCTTCAGCCCCAGCCCGGTGCGGATCGCCTGCTTGACGCATTCCTCGTTGATGACCGGCAGCATGCCGGGCATGGCCGCGTCCACCAGCGACACGTGGGCGTTGGGCGCGGCGCCGAAGGCGGCCGAAGCACCGGAAAACAGCTTCGCGTTGGAGGTGACCTGCGCGTGCACTTCCATGCCGATGATGACCTCCCAGTCGCCGGTGGCGCCGGGAATCAGGCGTTTGGGATCGGGCGTGCGGGTGTCGATGATGGTCATGAGCGCCTACGAAATCGCTGTTGGGAGGATTGCGCGAACGCAATCTCGATATGCGACTTCGCTAGTGCAAAGCGGCAGACGAGGCAAGGGGCGATGGCCCCTCGCCTGCCGGCTCAACCCGCCGACGCGTCCGGCACGAGCCGGATCGCCGTGCCCCACGGGTCCTCGTAGGCCGCGGGGGCCGAAGCCCACGCGGAGCGCAGTTCCACCCACGAAAGCCCCGAGCGGCCGGGGTCGCGGCGGCCGGCACCGGCGCTATGCCAGGTGTTGGCGCCGATATGGTGGTGGTAGCCGCCGGTGGACAGGAACACGGCCTGCGCGCCGTACCGCGCCACCGTGTCGAAGCCCATCTGCTCGTGCCACCAGGCTTCGGCCTGTCGCGGGTCGCCGACGCGCAGATGCACGTGGCCGACGACGGTGTTTTCCGGCGCCCCCTGCCAGCCGGCGTCGCCTTCGGGGATCGTGCCTACGACGGCGGGAATATTCAGGCGCTCGGTGGCCATGGCCACCTGCCCGTCGTTCCATCTCCAGCTTTCATGCGGCCTGTCGGCATAGATCTCGATGCCGTTGCCTTCGGGATCGGTGAGATAGAGCGCCTCGCTGACGATGTGGTCGGAAGCGCCTTCCACCCGGATATTCTGCGCGGCCGCATGGGTGATCCAGCGGCCGAGATCGGCGCGAGAAGGCAGAAGGAAAGCGGTGTGGAACAGGCCGGCGGCGCGCGGATCGTCGGGCTTGGCGGCGGGATCGCCCTCGATCACCAGCAACGGCCGGCCCTTCGCGCCGAGCGTGACGGTTTCGCCGTCGCGCGAAAGCTGCTCCAGCCCGACCACGGCGCTGTAGAAATCGGCGAGCGCGGCGGCATTCCTCGCCTTGAGGCCGACGCGCGCGACGCTGACGGGAGTGGTCGCGGCAAAAGGCAGTTCGCTCATCATCGTCTCCATCCGGCCTGCCGGAGGACAGGCCTATCGCCGCCTGGAAAGCGGATTTCGCGGCGGCATCTCGTTATCTCCAAGATCGTGGCTCTCCATCGTTCACACAAGCCGAAAAGAGGGGAACACGCCGTTCACCAATCGGAAACGGCGCCCCGCTGTTGCATGCGCCGCACCCTGTCGCTACATGCGCGCCATGAAGGTCAAGGACGCCGATATCCTCATCGTGCCCGGCTACACCAATTCGGGGCCGGAGCACTGGCAGAGCCGCTGGCAGGCGCGGCTTTCCACCGCCCGCCGCGTCGAGCAGGCGGAATGGGCCAAGCCGGTGCGCGAGGACTGGACGGCGAACATGATCCAGGCAGTCAACGAGGCGGAGCGGCCGGTGGTCATCATCGCCCATTCGCTGGGGGTGCCGACCGTGGTCCAGTCCATCCCGCATTTCGGGAACAAGGTGGCCGGCGCCTTCCTGGTCGCGCCGCCGGATGTCGCCAACCCCAAAATCCGGCCGCGGCACCTGATGACCTTCGGCCCCTATCCGCGCGACCCGCTGCCCTTTCCGTCGATCACCATCGCCAGCCGCAACGACCCCTATTGCGCGTTCGAGGTGGCCGAGGACATCGCGGCCGCCTGGGGTTCGCTGTTCATCGACGCGGGCGAGATCGGGCACATCAACACGGAATCCGGCCATGGGCCGTGGCCGGAAGGCTCGTTCACCTTCGCGCAGTTCATGTCGCGGCTATAGAAACGCCAGCCTACTTCCCGAGCGACTTCTTCACGTCGGCCAGCAGTGCCCTTGCGCCGAGGGCGATGAGCGAATGCTCGGAGCCCATGGCGAGCAGCCCGTAGCCCATGGCCGCCACGCGGCCGGCGACGGCGGGATCGACCACATAGATCGCTGCCTGCTTGCCGGCTTCCCGGGTGCGCGAGGCGACCCAGGCGATCGTCTCCATCATCTCCTCGAGCGTGGAATCGACCGTGCGGCCTTCGGTCCAGGCGATGGAGAAGTCGGACGGACCCAAGAAGATGCCGTCGATGCCCGGCGTGTCGAGGATGCCGTCCAGCGCATCGAGCGCCGCCCGCGTCTCCACCATGGCGAAGGCCATGGTGCGGGCGTTGCTTTCGGCAAGCCATTCGCCATGGCTACCCCGGCCGTGGCGCGGAAAGGCGTAGGTCGGGCCCCAGGAACGCTCGCCAAGCGGCGGATATTTCATCGACGCCGCGAACGCGCGCGCGTCGTCCACGGAATTGACCATCGGCGCGATCACGGCCTCGGCGCCGAAGTCGAGCGCGCGGCTGGCCATGTCGAAACGGCCCACGGGGATGCGCACCAGCGCCGGCTTGCCGGCGGAAAGCACCGGCGCAAGGCCGCGCAGCACGCTGTCCTCGTTGTGGCCGCCGTGCTGCATGTCCAGCGTCACCGCGTCGAAGCCCTGGGCCGCGACGATCTCGACGGTCAGCGCATCGGGCACGCCCGACCATGCAGAGCAAAGGACCTCTCCCGCCTCCAGCCGCGACCTCAGGGACATGGCCATGCTCCTTCTCCCACGAAAAATCCGATTTCAGCCGGAAAAGGCCGCAAATGCAAAGAAAACCGCCCGAAATCTTCGGGCGGCCGATTGGTCCAGCAGGGCAAGGGGCGCGATCAGGTGTTCTTGATGTCCTCGATCGCCTGCGCCATCAGCTCGTCCATGGTGCGGCGGATCTGGTGGTCGGACTGGGCGACGCCCGCCGCATCGAAATCCTTGCGGATCTTGCGGAAGACGTCGTGGTCGCCGGCCTCCTCGATGTCGGCCACCACCACTTCCTTGGCATAGGCCTCGGCCTCGGCGCCGCTCTTGCCGAGCTTCTCGGCTGCCCACAGGCCCAGCGCCTTGTTGCGGCGCGCGGCCGCCTTGAAGCGCAGTTCCTCGTCATGCGCGAACTTGCGCTCGAAGCCTTCCTGGCGGTCCTTCATCTCGTTCATGGGTAGTCCTCCGGCTGGAATCGCGATTCGGGTGGCGCTGAATATGTGTACGCCAAGCACAAACCAAAAGCCCCCGCGCCGGTCAAGTATGGCAGGCTCCACGGCGGGTGCGGCATTTCCCTCCCCGAAGCGGCCCGGAAAGCGGGCATTGGCGGGATTTGTCGATTGAGGAAAGCGTGCGATTGCGCTAGAGACCCGACTTGAAACCCATCGCGGCCGTGCCGATGCCGCCATAGAAAGGGACCGGTGCAGCCGCCTGCCCTTCCAACCCTGAGAAAAATCAGATGAAATCACGCCGCCGCATCTACGAAGGCAAGGCCAAGATCCTTTACGAGGGG
>DAOKZN010000185.1:0-4248 GCA_035325625.1 Mesorhizobium sp.
ACAACGGCGACGAAGCTGACTTCATCGCCCGCAAGTGGACTTCTTCAACAGCCTGTTAAGGGCCGGTGAATAGCCGGCACCACATAACCCTCGAAAACAACGGAAAAATCCGGCCGCAGCCGGATCGGGAGAACGCTTTCGCAAGGGCAAGTGGCGGAGAGGATGGGATTCGAACCCACGAGGCCCTTTTGAGGCCTACTCCCTTAGCAGGGGAGCGCCTTCGACCACTCGGCCACCTCTCCATGCCGCGCTTTCTAAGCGTTTCCGGGAATTTGGCAAGGATCAAACTTGCGGAATGGTGCAGAAGAAGCGGAGCGGCCGTTCCACCATCGCAGCCCGCAGTTTCTTGCCAAATGCGATGAGGTGCCCTCCCCGCCGGCCCGGCCGAACCCGGCCTTGTGCGCGATCCCGCCGCGTGATCTCATAAGCAACTGCGCCAGCGAGGCGTCGATCCGCTCGTCAATATGCTCGATGCGGCGGACCACGTGGAAAAGCTGAGCCATGAGGAAATCCGCCGGCTGCTCAAGGAAGTCGCCGACGTCATGGGCCGGGTGCCGGAGCGGGGCGCGATCCTGGCGCTGAAGAAGCCCACGAGGTGAGGAAACGCGAAAACCGCCCCGGCGGACCGGAGCGGAGAGTGGGCGGCAACAGCTGCCAGGCAGCCGCGCCGGCGGTCGAGCCGGTGCCGGCACCATGGGCGTCTGCGACAGGCAGACCGTCAATGGTTGACGACCGCGGGGGTTGACGACCGCGGGGGTTGACGACCGCGGGGGTTGACGACCGCGGGCAAAATCGCGGGCGGGCGGTCGCATGCACGCCGATCCCATCGAACCTTCCTCCACCCCACGCCGCGCCGGATGCGGCGTCGTGCCATGCAAGGCGAGTCGCGCCGGCGAGTCGGGCGCGCTGTCCCGCCCGCAAGCCCTTCCGCCGGCTTCATGGTTAAGAACAGCTTTCCGCCGCCGACAAAAACGTGTCATTTGTGCAACATGGCCCGCGGATAGCGGAGCTGCGGCTTGCCGGGCGGTGCGATCGATGTTGAACGCGGGCGGGCGATGGGTAATGTCGGGAGCGAAGAAGGGGCGCGGCGCGTGTCTTTTTCAAAGTGGGGATGGGGCAGGGAACGCTGTCCTTCAGCAAATAATACCCAGACCCGTTTTTAAACTTTTGACTGGAGGTCAGAAAATGAACATCAAGAGCCTTCTCCTCGGCTCGGCTGCGGCTCTGATCGCAGTTTCCGGTGCGCGCGCCGCCGACGCCGTCGTCGTCGCCGAGCCGGAGCCGGCCGAATACGTGCGCATCTGCGACGTCTACGGCGCCGGCTACTTCTACATCCCCGGCACCGAGACCTGCCTGCGCGTCGGCGGCTTCGTCCGCTACACCATGGGCTTCGGCGACGTCGGCTCGTTCGACGGCGGCAGCACCATCGACCGCCTGAACGGCAAGGTGCAGGACACCTGGCAGAAGAACACCCAGTTCCGTCTCAAGACCTGGACCGGCCAGGAGACCGAACTCGGCACCCTGAAGACCTACACCGAGACCCGCTTCACCTACGGCACGGGCGGCGCTTACTCCACCGCCGGCAACAGCGCCGTGGACCTGCACTTCGCCTGGATCCAGCTCGGCGGCCTGCGCATCGGTAAGGACGAGTCGGCTTTCGACACCTTCAGCGGCTATGCCGGCAACGTCTACAACGATACGCTCGTGCCCTTCGGCCAGTTCAACACCAACCTGATCAGCTACACGTTCGACGCCGGCAACGGCTTCTCGGCGATCGTGTCGTTGGAGCAGGGCTCGGGTGCGTACTCGCTGGTGACCCGTCCGGGCGACACCTGGGTGCTCGACAACAACACCGTCGACAGCTACATGCCGCACGTCGTGTTGGGCGCCAAGTACACCCAGGGCTGGGGCAACATCTCCGGCGTGGTGGCCTACAACAGCAATTACGAAGAGTGGGCAGGCAAGGTTCGCGTCGAGGTGCAGGCCACCGACCAGCTGTGGCTCTTCCTCATGGGCGGCTACGGCACGGACGACAATATCGACCGTAACTTCTACAAGCCTTGGGGCGGCAACTGGGCCGTCTGGGGCGGCGCGACCTACACCGTCAACGAGAAGACTTCGTTGAACGCGCAGGTGTCGTATGACGACAACAAGAGCCTCGGCGTCGCTGCCAACGTCCAGTACACCATCGTTCCCGGCTTCCACGTGACGGCCGAAGTGGACTACGTCAACGAGGGCGCGTGGAGCGACGCGAACTACCTCGGCTCCTGGACCGGCGCCGACAAGAAGAACAGCGTCGGCGGCCTGATCCGCTTCCAGCGCGACTTCTAAGACGTCCGACAGGACGCCTGAAAGGAACCCGGCGGGCAACCGCCGGGTTTTTTCTTTGTCGGCTTGCCCTCTCTTCTCGGTTGAAGCGGAGGCGCGCCCGCTCCGTCCCGAATAGGCGATTGGCTCCGCAGCGCGGAGCCGCATGTGCCCTTCCCGTTCGGGCCGGCGCTGTTGGCGCTTGCCCAGCCGCCGCCGGCACGGTAGCGCTGAGGCCGCCACCATTTCCGAGGATCGATTGCCGATGCGCGCACGCCCCGCCCTTGTCCCGCTCGTCGCGGCCCTGCCCGAGACCGTGCCCTTCGTCGGCCCCGAAGCGCAGGAGCGGGCGCGCGGGCGGCCGTTCCGCGCCCGCATCGGCGCCAACGAAAGCAGCTTCGGCCCCTCGCCGCGCGCCGTGGCGCGCATGGCCGAAATCGCCGGCGACATGTGGATGTATTGCGACCCCGACAACCACGACCTCAAGCTGGCGGCGGCGGCGCATCTCGGCGTGGCGCCCGAGAACGTGGTGGTCGGCGAAGGCGTCGACGGGTTGCTGGGGCTGCTGGTACGGCTCTATGTCGGGCCGGGGGACCCCGTGGTGACCTCGCTGGGCGCCTATCCCACCTTCAACTTCCATGTCGCCGGCTGCGGCGGCAGGCTCGTCACCGTGCCTTACGAGCGCGACCACGAAAGCCTCGATGGCCTGCTGGCCGCGGCGCGCCGGGAAAAGGCGCCGCTCGTCTATCTTTCCAACCCCGACAACCCGATGGGAAGCTGGTGGGAGGCGCACGAGATCGAGCGCTTCATCGAGGCGTTGCCGGAAACCTCGATGCTGGTGCTGGACGAAGCCTATGGCGAGCTCGGCCCGGCCTCGGCGCTGCCTTGCGTCGACGTGTCGCGGCCGAACCTGGTGCGCATGCGCACCTTTTCCAAAGCCTACGGGCTGGCCGGCATTCGCTGCGGCTACGCCTTCGGCGAGGCGCAGGTGATTCGCGACTTCGAGAAGCTGCGCAACCATTACGGCGTGAGCCGCATGGCGCAGGTCGCCGGCGCCGAGGCGCTGGCCGACCAGGCGTGGCTGCGGGACGTGGTGGCCAGGGTCGATGCCGGTCGCCGGCGCATCGCCGCGATCGCCGCCGAAAACGGGTTGGATCCCCTGCCCTCGGCCACCAATTTCGTCACCGTGGATTGCGGGCGCGACGGCGCCTTCGCCCTCAAGGTGCTGGAAAACATGCTGGCGCGCGACGTCTTCATCCGCAAGCCGATGGCGCCGGGGCTCGACCGCTGCATCCGCATCAGCGTCGGGCTCGACCACGAACTGGACATCCTGGCCGAGGAGCTGCCAGGGGCGCTGGTTGCCGCACGCGGCAACTGAAGCCGGGCACGCGCCGGAAAAGGGGAAAATCAGCCCCTTTTTGCCGCGCCGGCGACGCGCTTTTGCTGCGACGGAGCGATGCCGGTGGTGCGCAGCGTCCGGCGACGGCCGTCGCTGCGGAAAATCGGCCGGGGTCAGCGGCACGACGTCGATATGCCGGAAGCCCGCCAGCGGCGCGCCGAGGACATGCAGGATCGCCGCGCGCGCGACCGGGACATGCGTGACGGCGACGGTATGGCCGGGCCCGCGCAGCATCCCGTCCATCATGCGGCGACACGACGGTGCAGATCGGCAAGCCTTTCGCCGTCGAGCGCGGACATCTGCGGGTCCCGCAGCCAGGCCGCGACGGCCTGCGGCTCGGCTTGCTCCACCGCGGCGAAGCTCCCGCCCGCCCATGCGCCGTAATCGAGGTCGCGCGGGCCTCGTTCTCGCGCACCTCGAGGCCGAGCGCCGCGCCGGACCGCGACGGAAACGCCGCTGCAAACCATGGTGAACCGTAGGCGCATGGAGATTCGCCGGATTTCCTGCCCCCAGCCGAACCGATTTTTTGCCGACGGCATGCG
>DAOKZN010000185.1:4258-5203 GCA_035325625.1 Mesorhizobium sp.
AACGTTCGTTTTATTAATAGCGGCGACGGGGAGAGAGATGGCGCGCACGGCAGGCTCCGACGGCGAGAAGACCCAGGCGGCGATCCGCGAGGCGGCGGCCGCGCTGATCGCGCGTCACGGCTACGAAGCCGTTTCCATGCGCCAGCTCGCCGCGGAGGTCGGCGTGCAGGCGGCCGCGCTCTACCGCTATTTCCCCACCAAGGAGGAGCTGCTGTTCGTGCTGATGCGCGAGCACATGCAGGGGCTGCTGGCGGCCTGGGAGGCGGCGCGGCCGGCTGCGGCCGATCCCGTCGCGCGGCTCGCCGCCTTCGTCGAGACCCACATCGCCTTCCACATCGTGCGGCGCCATTCCACCCATGTTTCCAACATGGAGCTGCGCAGCCTGTCGCCCGCGAAGCTGACGGCGATCCTCAAGCTGCGCACGGCCTACGAGAAGAAGTTGCGCGCGATCCTGCGCGACGGCGCCGAAAGCGGCGCCTTTACCGTCGACGACATCGGCCTGACCGCGATGGCGCTGATCCAGATGATAACCGGCGTCATCGTCTGGTTCCGGCCCGACGAGCGCCTGTCGGTGGCTGGCGTCACCGCCACTTATCTCGGGATGACGATGCGCCTCGTCGGCGCGACAATGGCCAAGGAGGCACGGCATGTACACGCACACGCTGAACTTCGCGCATGACGGCGACGTCGACGCCCTGCGCGACATGGTGCGCCGCTTCGCCCAGGAAAAAATAGCGCCGCTGGCCGCCGAGATCGACCGCAGCAACGAATTTCCGGCGCATCTGTGGGCGGAACTGGGTGCGCTCGGCCTGCTCGGCATCACGGCGGACCCCGATTGCGGCGGGTCGGGCATGGGCTATCTCGCCCATGTCGTGACCATGGAGGAGATCAGCCGGGCGTCCGCCTCCGTCGGCCTGTCCTACGGCGCGCATTCCAACCTGTGCG
>DAOKZN010000186.1:0-5196 GCA_035325625.1 Mesorhizobium sp.
AATGGCCGAGGTCGAGGTCGGTCTCGGCGCCGTCGTCGGTCACGAACACCTCGCCATGCTGGTAGGGGCTCATCGTGCCGGGATCGACGTTCAGGTAGGGATCGAGCTTCTTGATGCGCGCGCGGTAGCCGCGCGCCTGCAACAGGGCTCCCAGAGCCGCCGCGGCAATGCCTTTACCAAGTGAGGAGACCACGCCGCCGGTGATGAATACATATCGCGCCATGGGAACCATCGCATAACGCGGCTGGACTGATTCCGCCAGTGGAAAAACCGCCGCGAGGGCTTTTCCGGGCAGGTCGAGGCGCCCTTTCGGGCAAAACAAAAGGGCCGGTGCGAGCCGGCCCTTTCGCCAGGATAGTATCGCTGCGTCAGAGGATGACGACTTTGGTGCCCATCCGCACGCGGCTGTAGAGATCCATCACATGCTCGTTGATCATGCGGAAGCAGCCGTTGGAGGCGCTGGTGCCGATCGTCTGCGGAGCGACGGTGCCGTGGATGCGCAGATGCGTGTCCTTCTTGCCCTGATAGAGGTAGATGGCGCGCGCGCCAAGGGGGTTTTCGCCGCCGCCGGGCATGCCGTCCTTGTACTGGCCGTAATGCTTCGGCTCGCGCTCCTGCATCTCCTTGGTCGGAATCCAGCGCGGCCATTCCTGCTTGTCGCCGACCGTGGTCTCGCCCTTGAACTGGAGCCCTTCCTTGCCGACGGCAATGGCATAGCGGCGCGCGGTCGAACGGCTTTCCACCAGATACAGCCGCCGCTCCTGGGTGTTGATGACGATGGTGCCCGGCTCGTAGCCCGAGAACGACACTTCCTGCGGAACAAATTCCGCCTTCACCGTGAAGGGCCGCTTCTCGTTCTTCTTGCGCAGGACCGAGTCGAGCGCACGCGTCTCCGGCAGCAGCGAGATCGACGACGTGGTGCCGCCGAACAGGCCGGTCAACAGGCCGTTGCTCTGCTTGCGCTCGATGGATTCCGACCGCAACTCGCCGTTGTTGCCGGCCAGGGCGACGTTCACGGCTTCGGCGGGAAGCACCTCCTCCGGCTCCTGGATGGGCTTCAGCGGCACGGCCGGCCGCTTGGCCGAAGCGGCCACCTTGACCATCGGCGCCGCGGAAATGACCTTGGTTTCGCGCTTGGTCAGGAAAGCCTCGCGCTCCGCCTGGGCGCGGGCCTTCGCGGCCTCGCGCATGGCCAGCTTCTTCGCCTCGATGGCCTTGGCCTGCGCGGCGGCGCGTTCCGCCGCGACCTGCTTTTCAAGTTCCTTGATACGGGCGAGATCCTCGCTCGTGGGCTTCTTCTTTTTCTTGAGCTGCCTCAGTTCTGCTGCCGGGCTTTTGGCCGCTGCCAGCACGACATTGGTCGCTGCGCCCCCTTCAGGCGCGGTGGAAGCCGGCATCGCCGCATTGGCGGGCGTGCCGAACGGGAGCGCCGCGCAAAGGCAGGCGAGAATGAAGCTACGAAGCTGCATGGCGAAATTCCGATCAGAAAATGCGTGTTGCCCACGGCCTCGCCGGCGCCCCCGCAGGACGCCGAACATGCCGCCGACCAGCTATAATCGATTGAGCGGGGCAGCCTCAAGCCGGGCCGCCGCGATTCGCGGCGGCAACGCGCCATTTGCCGCGACTGTGTTCAAACGACAACAGATCGCGGCGAGGCCCTGCAAAAGAGCCTACTGGTTGGGAACCTGCGGCTGGGCCGCCTCGCCCGCGGGCGCAGCGGCCGGGGCGGCATCGGTGGCCGGCGCGTTCGCGGGCGCTGCGGCATCGCCGCCCGAGGGCGGCGTCGATTCATTGCTTCCGGCCGGAGCGGCGGGCGGCAGCGAACCCGGCAACTGGTCGAGAACGCCCTTGCCCGTGCCCTGCTCCGTGCTCGGCGCGCGGTCCAGGATGTCGATGGGCTTTTCGCCGTAGCGGGCCAGGATCGACAGGATGAGAGAGGTGGCGAAGAATGCCGCTGCCAATATGGCCGTCGCGCGCGTCAGCGCGTTGGCGGCGCCGCGTGCCGTCATGAAGCCGGAGCCGCCGCCGATGCCGAGGCCGCCGCCTTCCGAGCGCTGCATCAGCACCACGCCGACGAGCGCGAGCACGACCATGAGATGCACGACGATCAGTACGGTTTCCATTCTCTATCCTGGCAAGGCTGGCGCAGGCGCATCAGGCGCCGGTCATC
This sequence comes from Mesorhizobium sp., assembly GCA_035325625.1. Lineage (GTDB taxonomy): Bacteria > Pseudomonadota > Alphaproteobacteria > Rhizobiales > Rhizobiaceae > Mesorhizobium. The sequence goes on from DAOKZN010000186.1 coordinate 2,171, forward strand.
GGAGGCGGCTCAATACAATGCTTTGGCGGCATTTCCAAGCCCGCGCTCCGCATATGGGGCCCGTGCGCCGGGTATCCAAGCACCCCGAAGCGGATTTCAGGGCGGATTTCAGATCGAACGATAGGCTTCCGCGATGGCGAGGAAATCGGCGGCCTTGAGGCTGGCGCCGCCGACCAGGGCGCCGTCCACATTGGCCACGCTCAACAGTTCGACCGCGTTGGAAGGCTTGACCGAGCCGCCGTAGAGGATGCGGACCTTCGCCGCGGCCGCCCCCAGCTTGTCGGCAAGCCGCTCGCGGATGTGCAGATGCGCCTGCGCCACGTCCGCCGCGGTCGGCGTCAGGCCGGTTCCGATCGCCCAGACCGGCTCGTAGGCCACGATCGTGTTGGCGGCCGTCGCGCTTGCCGGCACCGATCCGGCGATCTGGCGCGCCAGCACGTCGAGCGTGGCGTCCGCCTCGCGCTCGGTTCGGGTCTCGCCGATGCAGATGATGGCCGTCAGCCCCGCCCGCCAGGCGGCGTGCGCCTTGGCCTGCACGGCGGCGTCGTCCTCGCCATGGTCGGTGCGGCGCTCGGAATGGCCGACGATGACGTGGCTGGCGCCCGCGTCCTTCAGCATCTCCGCCGAGATGTCGCCGGTATGGGCGCCGCTTTCCTCGGCGTGGCAGTCCTGTCCGCCGACACGCACCGGCGTGCGCGACAGCACCTCGGCCGCCCGCGTCAGCAGCGTGGCGGGCACGCACACCAGCGCCTCGGTCTCGGCGTCGAGCCCGCCCATGAAGCCGTTGCCGATCATCATCAATTCGTTGAGCGAGGCACCGGTGCCGTTCATTTTCCAGTTTCCGGCGACGAGCGGGCGAATCCCTGGCGTCATGATGATCGACCTCCGAAACGGCCGGCTTGGCCTGTTGCAAACACCGGCTTCACTACCAAAATCGAGCCACAAAGCAATCGACACTGGCCGTGAAGGAGGCTATTGCCCTTCCATCTGTCAATTCGGACGTGACAATGCTCGGTACCTTAAGAAACGCGGCCGGAACCTGGGTGGCAAAGGCGCTGCTTTCCCTTCTCGTGGTGAGCTTCGCCGTGTGGGGCATATCCGGGCGGATCATGGGCACGATCGCCGGCCACCACTCCGTCATCACCGCCGGCGGCACTTCCGTCTCCGTCACCGAGTACCGGCTGGCCTACGACCGCCAGATCAACGCGCTTTCCCAGCAGTTCGGCCAGCGGCTGACGCGCGAGCAGGCAACCGCCCTGGGCGTCCAGAACCAGGTTCTGTCGGGGCTGGTGTCCGGCGCGTTGCTGGACGAGCAGGCCCGCAAGCTCGGCCTCGGCCTGTCCAAGGACCGCCTCGCCGAGCTCACCCGGGACGATCCCGCCTTCAAGGGCAGCGACGGCCAGTTCGACCGGCGCATGTTCGACTATGTGCTGCGCCAGGTGGGCATGCGGCCCGAGGACTATCTGAAGAACCGCGGGCAGGTCGCCGTGCGCCAGCAGATCGTGGAGGCCGTGTCGGACGGGCTCAAGGCTCCCGACACCTTCCTCAAGGCGGTGGCGCTCTACAATGGCGAGGACCGCACCGTCGACTACATCGTATTGCCGAAATCGCTCGTCGAGCCGATCGACCCGCCGTCGGACAGCGCGCTTTCGGCCTATTTCGAGGAAAACAAGAAAGCCTATGGAGCGCCCGAATACCGCAAGTTCTCCTATGTGCGGCTGGAGCCCGAGGACATCATGGATGCCGGCTCCATCAGCGACGCGCAGGTCGCGGCCGACTACGAGAAGGACAAGGCGCGCTACACCACCCCGGAAATGCGCACGGTGGAACAGCTCGTGTTCAAGTCCGCCGATGCCGCCAAGGCCGCGCTGGATTCGCTGAAGGCCGGCGCCACCTTCGACAAGCTGGTGGCCGCGGAGGGCAAGACCGAGGCGGACACGCTGCTCGGCACCCTCTCCAGGGACAAGATCCCCGACAAGGCGGTGGCCGACGCGGCCTTCTCGCTCGGCCTCAACGAGGTGAGCCCGCTCGTGCAGGGCGCCTTCGGCTCCGTGCTCCTGCGCGTCACCGAGATCAAGCCGCAGGTGGTCAAGCCGATGGCCGAGGTCGCGGACCAGATCCGCAAGGAACTGGCGCTCTCGGAAGCCAACCGCGTGCTGACCGACGTGCACGACAGCTACGAGGATGCGCGCGCCGGCGGCGAAACGATGCAGGAAGCCGCCGCCAAGCTGAAGCTCAAGGTCGAGACGGTCGACGCCATCGACCGCGCCGGGCAGCGCCCCGACGGCTCGGTGGTGGGCAACCTGCCGGCGTCCGCCGCCCTCATCCAGGCGGTGTTCGACGCCGAAACCGGCATCGAGAACGAAGGTTTGAGCACGGCCGACAGCGGCTATGTCTTCTACGAGGTCAATTCGGTGACGCCCGCGCGCGACCGCACGCTCGACGAGGTGCGCGAGAAGGTCGTCGCCGACTGGACGAAGGCCGAGGCGGAGAAGCGCCTGGCAGCCAAGGCCGCGGAACTGGAAAAGAAGACCAAGGACGGCGCCGCGCTGGATGCCATCGCTGCCGAGCTCAAGCTTGAGAAGCAGACCAAGCGCGGCCTGAAGCGCGAGACCGACGACGCCGATTTCGGCAAGGAGGGCGCGGCGGCGATGTTCGGCGTGCCGGAAGGCGCGGTCGGCGTGGTGCCGGCGCCGACAGGCGAGGCGCAGGTCCTGTTCAAGGTGGCGGAAGTGTTCGAGCCGGCCGGCGCCGATGCCGGCGCCGTGCCCGAGGAGGCGCGCAACGCCTTCGCTTCCGGCATGGCCGACGACATGCTCGACGAACTGGTGGCCAAGCTGCAGACGCAATACGACGTGAGCATAGACCAGGCCGCGATTACCCAGGCGATGAACCAGTGAGCGCGCTGAAGACCCATATAGCCAAGGTCGCCTCCGGCACCCCCCTGTCCTTCGAGGAGGCGCGCGAAGCCTTCGACATCATCATGTCGGGCGACGCCACGCCCGGCCAGATCGGCGGCTTCCTGA
>DAOKZN010000187.1:0-5186 GCA_035325625.1 Mesorhizobium sp.
CTGATCTTGTCGATCTCGTCGATGTAGACGATGCCGCGCTGGGCGCGCTCCACGTTGTAGTCGGCGGCCTGGAGCAGCTTGAGGATGATGTTTTCCACGTCCTCGCCGACATAGCCGGCTTCGGTCAGCGTGGTGGCGTCGGCCATGGTGAAGGGCACGTCGATGATGCGCGCGAGCGTCTGGGCGAGCAGCGTCTTGCCGCAGCCGGTCGGGCCGATCAGCAATATGTTCGACTTGGCCAGTTCGACGTCGTTGTTCTTGCCGGCATGCGCCAGGCGCTTGTAGTGGTTGTGGACAGCCACCGACAGAACGCGCTTGGCGTAGGGCTGGCCGATCACGTAGTCGTCGAGAACCTTGAGGATCTCCTGCGGGGTGGGCACGCCCTCGCGCGACTTCACCATCGAGGTCTTGTTCTCCTCGCGGATGATGTCCATGCACAGTTCGACGCACTCGTCGCAGATGAAGACGGTGGGGCCGGCGATCAGCTTGCGCACCTCGTGCTGGCTCTTGCCGCAGAACGAGCAATAGAGCGTGTTCTTGGAATCGCCGCCGTTGCTGACCTTGCTCATAGTCCAGTCCTTTCATGGCGCTCGCCGGGCGGCGGCGGAGCGTCTACGCAATCCTCACGGCGGCCCATCGCCGCCGGTACGCCGGCTTTCCGCAACGCATTCCGCACGACGTACATATCAGAAACGCGAAAGCGATTCGCGACGGCCCAGCCTGAAGCTAAGCCGTCGAAGCTCAACATAGCCTTAACGTAGGCAATCGCGCCCGCCGAGGAAACAGGCAATTGTGGCCGAAATGCCGCAAAGCCTGTCAAAAGCGCGACATGCCGTCGCCACGGCGCCGCAAGTCTCAGGCGACGGCGATCTCCGTCGCCTCGCGCGAGGTGATGACCTTGTCGATCAGGCCGAATTCGCGGGCCTCCTCGGCGGTCATGAAATGATCGCGGTCGAGCGTGCGCTCGATCGTCTCGTAGTCGCGGCCGGTGTGCTGCACATAGACCTCGTTGAGACGCCGCTTCAGCTTGATGATGTCCTGGGCGTGGCGCTCGATGTCGGACGCCTGGCCCTGGAAGCCGCCCGAGGGCTGGTGCACCATGATGCGCGGCTTGGGGGTGGCGAAGCGCATGTCCTTCTCGCCCGCCGTGAGCAGCAGCGAGCCCATCGAGGCGGCCTGGCCAACGCACAGGGTCGACACCGGCGGCTTGATGAACTGCATGGTGTCGTAGATGGCCATGCCGGAAGTGACGACGCCGCCGGGCGAGTTGATGTAGAGGCTGATTTCCTTCTTCGGGTTCTCCGCTTCGAGGAAGAGAAGCTGCGCGCACACCAGCGAAGCCATGCCGTCCTCAACCGGCCCGGTGATGAAGATGATGCGCTCCTTCAGCAGGCGCGAGAAGATGTCGTAGGCGCGCTCGCCCCGGTTGGTCTGCTCGACCACCATCGGGACGAGGTTCATGTAGGTGTCGACAGGGTCTTTCATCGGATGTCCCTCGGCTGGCGGAATCGCCCCGGATCGTCCCCGTAGATAGGACGCCGGCTCGCCCTTGTGCAAGGGCGGCCGTTGCGTCCGCGGGGCCTACGCCTTGGCCAGCGCCTGCTCGAGGTCGGCGACGATGTCGTTGACGTCCTCGATGCCGACGGACAGGCGCACCACCTCCGGCCCGGCGCCGGCGGCGATCTTCTGCTCGTCCGAAAGCTGGCGGTGCGTGGTGGAGGCCGGGTGGATGACCAGGGACTTGGTGTCGCCGATATTGGCAAGGTGCGAGAACAGCTCAAGCCCCTCCACCAGCTTGATGCCGGCCTCGTAGCCGCCCTTGAGCCCGAAGGTGAACACCGAGCCCGCGCCCTTGGGCGAATACCGCTTCTGCAGCGCGTGGTTCTTGTCGTTGGGCAGGCCGGGATAGGACACCCACGACACCTTGGGATGGCTCGACAGCCAGGCAGCCACGGTGGCGGCGTTGTCGCTGTGGCGCTGCATGCGCAGCGGCAGCGTCTCCAGGCCGGTAAGGATGAGGAAGGCGTTGAAGGGCGAGATGGCCGGGCCGAGGTCGCGCAGGCCGAGCACGCGCGCGGCGATCGCAAAGGCGAAGTTGCCGAAGGTCTCGTGCAGCACGATGCCGCCATAGTCGACGCGCGGCTGCGAAAGCAGCGGGTACTTGCCCGACTTCGACCAGTCGAAGGTGCCGCCGTCGACGATGATGCCGCCGATGGAGTTGCCGTGGCCGCCGATGAACTTGGTCAGCGAATGCACCACGATGTCGGCGCCGTGCTCGATCGGCCGGACCAGATAGGGCGAGGCAAGGGTGTTGTCGACGATCAGCGGCAGGCCGTGCTTGCGGGCGACCTCTGCGATCTTGGCGATGTCGACGAACTCGCCGCCGGGATTGGCGAGGCTCTCGATGTGGATGGCCTGCGTCTTGTCGTCGATCAGCTTGTCGAAGGTCGACGGATCGTTGACGTCGGCCCAGCGCACCTCCCAGCCGAAATTCTTGAAGGATTCGCCGAACTGGTTGATGGTGCCGCCATAGAGCTTGCGCGCGGCGACGAAATTGTCGCCCGGCTTCATCAGCGTGTGGAAGACGATGAGATGCGCCGCCTGCCCGGAAGCGGTGGCCAGCGCCGCCGTGCCGCCCTCGAGGGCCGCCACGCGCTCTTCCAGCACCGCCTGCGTCGGGTTCATGATGCGGGTGTAGATGTTGCCGAACGCCTTCAGCCCGAACAGCGAGGCGGCGTGGTCCGCATCATCGAAGACGAAGGAGGTCGTCTGATAGATCGGAACGGCGCGCGCACCGGTGGCGGGATCGGGCTTGGCGCCGGCGTGTACCGCGAGCGTGTCGAAGCCGGGCTTGCGTTGGGACATGGAAACTCCTCCAGAAACCGGAACCTGAAAATCGGCAGCATCTTTGGCCGAGCGCGGGCGCGATTGCAAAGGGGAAAATGCCCGGCCACCCGGCATTTTGGAACAGGCATCCCGAAAGCCGCAGTATCGGTAGAATAATTTTCCAGGCGTCTATTCCCGGCGCACGCCGAAGCTCTGCACGCCGGCGCGCATCAGCGGCTTCCTGGAAGAGACGACGCCGGAATTGACGCCGTTCCAGCCGATCTCGCCGGAAAGCCGGCCATATTCGATCTTGGGGCAGCGGTTCATGACCACCGCGATGCCGGCCGCCTCGGCCCGCGCCGCCGCCTCGTCGTGGCGCACGCCGAGCTGCATCCAAACCACCTTGGGCAAGGGCTTCATCGCCAGCACCTCGTCCACGATGCCCGGCACCGCCTCCGCGGCGCGGAAGATGTCGACCATGTCGACGGGCTCGGGAATGTCGGCAAGCCGGGCGTAGACCGTCCGGCCGAGGATTTCCCTCCCCGCCTGGCCGGGATTGACCGGGATGACGGAGAAGTCCTTGCTCAACAGATACTTCATGACGAAGAAGGACGGCCGCACATCGTTGGCCGAGGCGCCGACGACGGCGATCGTCTTCACCGAGTTGAGGATGCCGGCGATGTAGGAATTGTCGTAAGCGTCGTGGTTCATTCCGGTAACGATATCCGTCCTTCAGCGTCCAGCGGGAAATCCGGGTTGTGGGCAACCTCCCACAGATTGCCTTCCGTATCGGCGAAATAGCCCTGCACGCCGCCCCAGAAGGCGCGATGGGCCGGCTTGACGATGCGGCCGCCGGCTTGTGCGGCGCGCTCCAGCGCCTCGGCCACCTCCGCCTCGGATCGCGTGTTATAGGCCAGCGCCACTCCCGAAAAGCCGGGCGCTCCGTTCTCCACGCCGGCATCGCGGGCAAGCTCGTCGCGCGGCCACAAGGCCAGGATCAGGCCGCCCATCTGGAAGAAGGCGACACCTTCCGCAATCTTCCTGTTCCGCCTCAGCCCCATCGCTTCATAGAAACGGGCGGCACGGTCGAGATCCTCGACCCCCAGCGTGACTATGGAGATGCGGGGTTCCAAGCGGCTATTCCCCCTTCCATTCAGGCTTGCGCTTGCCGACGAAGGCGCCGATGCCCTCCTCGGCATCTCGCGCCAGCATGTTCTCGGTCATCACCCGGGCCGTGTGGTCGTAGGCTTCCGCAAGGCCCATCTCGGCCTGCACATAAAAGGCTTCCTTGCCGATCTTGAGCGTCAAAGGCGACTTGGAGGCGATGGTCTGCGCATATTTGGTGACGACCTGATTCAGATATTCGCGCGGCACGACGCGGTTGACCAGACCGAACTCCTTGGCCGTGGCGGCATCGATGGTCTCGCCGGTCAGAAGCATCTCCATGGCCTGCTTGCGCGACACGTTGCGCGACAGCGCCACCATGGGCGTGGAGCAGAACAGGCCGATATTGACGCCCGGCGTGCAGAAGGCCGCCTCCTGCGAGGCGATAACCAGGTCGCAGCTCGCCACGAGCTGGAGGCCGGCGGCCGTGGCCAGCCCGTCCACCTCCGCGATCACCGGCTTCGGATTTCTGACGATCGCCTGCATCAAGGCCGAGCATTCGGCGAAGGTGCGCTCGAAGAACGCCCTGCCCCGGTCGGGATCGCCGCGCCGGGCAGTCAGTTCCTTCAGGTCGTGGCCGGCGCAGAACACCTTGCCGGACGCCGCCAGCACCACCACGCGCACCGAGGCGTCCTCGCTCGCGCGATCCAGTTCCGCCTTCAGCGCCGCCATGACCGCCAGCGACAGCGCATTGGCCGGCGGGCTCGCCAGCGTCAGCCGCAGGATGCCGTCGGCCTGCCGGGCAAGCACCGGCCCCTCCTGCTCCGCACGCTTCATGGCGACGATCTCGGCCATTTCATTCTCCCTGCTTTGCCCAATAGCTAATACGCCATGTCGCGGCAGCCAACACCCTTGATCGGGCGAAGCGGTTCGGCCACGGGGTTGCCAGGTCCTCGGCGGCGAAGGCATAGAAGCAGCCGAGACAAGGAACGACAGCATGCCCGCCCAAGCCGATCTCAAGCCTGTCCTGACCGCCGCCGAAGTCAACGAGCTGATGCGCTCGGCCTATCCGCAGCTCAATGGCGACGGCAATTCCTACGAGACGATCGAGGTCTTCGACGGCGGCTGCACCGTGCGGCTGAACGCCGACGAGAGGCATCTCAGGCCCGGCGGCACGGTGTCCGGCCCCTCGCTGTTCACCCTGGCCGACATAGGCGGCTATGCCTGCGTGCTCTCGCATGCCGGGCCGGACGCGC
>DAOKZN010000188.1:0-2169 GCA_035325625.1 Mesorhizobium sp.
CCGCCGGCCGCGTTTCTTCCAGCGGGCTTTCCTCGTTGAACAGGAAGCCGCCGGACTGCCGCTTCCACAGCCGCGCGTAGAGCCCGTCCGCCGCCACCAGCTCGTCATGCGTGCCCTGCTCCACGATGCGTCCGCGGTCCAGCACCACCAGCCGGTCGAGCGCGGCGATGGTGGACAGCCGGTGCGCGATGGCGATCACCGTCTTGCCGTGCATGAGCCGGGTCAGGTTCTGCTGGATCGCCGCCTCCACGTCGGAATCGAGCGCCGACGTCGCCTCGTCCAGAACCAGGATCGGGGCGTCCTTCAGGAACACGCGCGCGATGGCGACGCGCTGGCGCTGCCCGCCGGAAAGCTTCACGCCGCGCTCGCCGACGAAGGCGTCGTAGCCGGTGCGGTCGCGGCTGTCGCGCAGTTGCAGGATGAACTCATGCGCCTCGGCGCGCCGCGCGGCCGCCATCACCTGCGCATCCGTGGCATCCGGCATGCCGAGGCGGATGTTGTCGCGCAGCGAGCGGTGGAACAGCGCCGTGTCCTGGCTGACCACCCCTATATTGGCGCGCAGGGAATTCTGCGTGACGGACGAGATGTCCTGCCCGTCTATCGTGATCGCGCCGCCTTCGAGGTCGTAGAGCCGCAGCAGCAGGTTGACCAGCGTGGTCTTGCCGGCGCCCGAAGGCCCCACCAGTCCGACCTTCTCGCCGGGCCGTATGGTGAGGTCGATGCCGTCCAGCACGCCGGCGCCCTTGCCGTAGTGGAACACCACGTCGCGGAACTCCATGCGCCCGCCGGTGACGACGAGCTCCCCGGCGTCCGGCCGGTCGGTCAGGCCGAGCGGCTGCGAGATCAGCGCCTTGGAGTTCTCCAGCACGCCGAGGTTCCGCAATATGCCGTTGAGCTGCATCATCAGCCGGCCGAGCAGCATGTTGAGGCGCAGCACCAGCGACAGCGTGAAGGCCACCGCGCCGACCGTGATGGAACCTTCCACCCACAGATAGACGGCGAAGCAGGCGATCGCCGTGATCATGACGCCCGACAGGGCGGTCAGCGCCATGCGCACGCCGGTCAGCCGCCGGGTGAACGGACGCAGCGCGTCAAGATAGATGTCGAAGCCGTTGCGGATGTAGCGGTCGTCGCCGTCGGGGGCGAACAGCTTGAGCGTCTGCACGTTGGAGTAGGAATCGACGATGCGGCCGTTGATCATCGAGCCGGCCTCGGCGGTCGCCTCCGCATGCTTGCGGATGGAGGGAAGATAGAGCCTGGCCAGCCAGCCGAAGGCGGCGATCCAGATCACCACCAGCGCCGCCAGCCGCCAGTCCAGCCCCGCCACCAGCGCCAGCGTGGTGACGGTGTAGACGATCATGAACCACACCACCTCGATGAAGCTTTCCATCAGGTCGCCGGTGGCCTGCCCGGCCTGCCACACCTTGGTGGCGATGCGGCCGGCGAAATCGTTCTGGAAGAAGGAATAGGACTGGCGCGAGACGTGGCGGTGCGCCTGCCAGCGCACCAGGTTGTAGAAGCCGGGCGTGATGGTCTGCTCGTCCACCAGCGCCGACAGCGCCACCACCATGGTGCGGATGACCAGCACCACCGCCACCATGAAGACGAGCTCCCAGCCGGCCGCGTCCCACAGCGCCTGCCAGCTCCGCTGGCCATGGGCCTGGTCCAATATGTCGACCAGACGGCCGACGAAATAGAATAGGCCGGCCTCGACCAGAGGCGCCACGCCGCCGATGACCAGCATGGCGAAGAAGGCGAGCCTGGCCTGCCCGACATAGTGCCAGAGAAAGCCTCCTGTCGAGGAAGGCGGGCGAAGGTCCGCCGGCTCCCGGAACGGATAGACCCAGTTCTCGAACCAGCGGTAGACAGCCTTCATCACCCCGCCGCCTGCTCCTCGATCTCCAGCTTCATCTTCACCGCCGGCTCGTGCTGGCCGTCGTCGAGCAGGAAGCCGCCCGACTGGCGCTGCCAGAGCTGCGCGTAGATGCCGCCGGCGGCCACCAGTTCGTCATGGGTGCCTTCCTCCACGACGTGGCCCTTGTCCATGACGACCAGCCGGTCCATCGCCGCGATGGTCGAGAGCCGGTGGGCGATGGCGATGACGGTCTTGCCCTGCATGAGCTTGTAGAGATTCTCCTGGATGGCCGCCTCGGCCTCGGAATCGAGCGC
>DAOKZN010000188.1:2269-5156 GCA_035325625.1 Mesorhizobium sp.
GCGCAGCGAATCCTGGGTGACGGCGGAAATGTCCTGCCCGTCGATCAGGATGCGCCCGCGCTCCAGGTCGTAGAAGCGCAGCAGAAGGTTGACCAGCGTGGACTTGCCCGCGCCCGAGCGGCCGACGATGCCGACCTTCTCGCCCGGCTTCACGGCCAGCGACAGGTCCTCGATGATGCCCTTGCGCTTGCCGTAGTGGAAGCCGACATGCTCGAAGCGGATCTCGCCCTTCTCGACGACGATGTCCTTCGCGCCCGCCCGGTCCTGGACCAGCCGGGGCAGCGAGATCGAGCCGATGCCGTCCTGCACCGTGCCGATGTTCTCGAACAGGGCCGAGACCTCCCACATGATCCATTGCGACATGCCCCACAGCCTGAGCACGAGGCCGATGACGACGGCGACCGCGCCGATGGTCACCGCCTCGCCCAGCCACAGCCAGATCGACAGCGCCGCCACCGCAAACAGCAGCAGCGAGTTGAGCACGTAGAGCGCGCCGTAGAGGCCGGTGACGAGGCGCATGGAGCGGTAGACGGTGTCGAGGAACAGCGCCATGCTCTCGCGCGCGAAGCTGGCCTCGCGGCGCGCATGGGAGAACAGCTTCACCGTCTGGATGTTGGTGTAGCTGTCGACGATGCGGCCCGTCATCAGCGAGCGCGCGTCGGCCTGCTCCTGCCCGACCTTGCCGAGCCGGGGGATGAAATAGCGCAGCAGCAGCATGTAGCCCACCAGCCAGGCGCCCAGCGGCGCGGCCAGCCGCCAGTCCGCCGAGCCGACGATGACGAGCATGCCGAGGAAATAGACCACGACATAGTTCAGCACGTCGATCAGCTTGATGACGCAGTCGCGCACGGCCAGCGCCGTCTGCATCAGCTTGGTGGCGATGCGGCCGGCGAACTCGTCCTGATAGAACGTCATCGACTGATTGAGCAGGTAGCGGTGCACCTGCCAGCGGATGCGCATGGGGTAGTTCCCCATCACCGTCTGCTGGTTGACCAGCGAATGGAACCACACCGTGCCGGGCAAGGCGACCAGCACGACGAAGGCCATTCCGGCGAGCTTGCGCCATTCCGTCTGAAGAAAGGTCTCGCGGTTCTGGGCCGAAAGCCAATCGACGATATGGCCGAGGAAGCCGAACATCCACACCTCGGCGACGGCGATGGCCGCGATCAGGACGGCGTCGACCGCCAGATAGGGCCAGACGCCGCGCGTATAATGCATGCAGAAGCCGACCAGGGTCTTCGGCGGCTCTGCAGGCTCGGCCGGGGGGAAGGGATCGAGCCTCGTTTCAAACCAGCGGAACATCTTCACTCTCGCATTTCTTCTTGTCCGACGTCCGCCTAGGCGGCGCGCGCGGCATGCGGCTCGGCTGCCCGGAAATCGACCGGGCTGCGCAAGCCCGTGCGGGCAATATAGGAAGCCGGCGGCGCCTCGCCGACAGGCGAAGGGCAAGCCTCCTGACGCGTGCCGTCGCCGCTGCCGCGCCTGCGGCCGAACAGGCCGAACAGGCGCCGCACCAGCGAAGGCCGGCCATAGTCGGGCACGGCGCGCGAAAAATCCACGTCGGTCAGCATGCCGCGGTGCGGACGCCGCCGCATCTCGGCATGCGCGACAGAGGAATGGGTCTCGCCGATCAGCAGCGCCCAGGTGGCGAGCTTGCGCTCGTGAAGGCTGCGTGAGCCGGGTATCCTGCAGGGATCGAACATGGGTTCGTCCTCCGAAAAAAGAACTTGGTGAAAAACCGGCCTGCCGGGACCGAAGGCACCGGCAGGGAAATCAACGGCGACAGACGCGCTCTGGCGGGGCCTTCAGCCCCTTGGAAAGCTCGGAAACATCGGAAGATTCCTTCGGAAACCGGAAAACGGGTTCGGCCGGGAATCGGAACGAATGTGCCTTAGATGGTCAGGAAAGCGTCGAACCGAGCGTCGCCGTCAGGCGAAGCGCCACCCCAAGGGGCGATGGATGGGGCGGTGGATATCTACGGTCTTCATGAATTCCATATCCGCCTCCGTCGGTTCGAGTTGACAATGGCGGCCGTATACACGCATTCGCGGCGGATGGCCAGATGCCGGCCCCCGAAAACGGGAACTCCGGCGGCACTGTGGCCGATCCGCCACGCAGCGAGGTTGCCAACCCCATGGAGCACGGCCTGCGCATCGCGCTCTACCAGCCCGACATCGCCGGCAACACCGGCACCATATTGCGCTTCGCCGCCTGCATGGGGCTTGCCGTCGACATCGTCGAGCCGGCCGGCTTCGACCTGTCCGACCGCAACCTGAAGCGTGCCGGCATGGACTACCTCGAAATGGCGGCGCTGACCCGTTATGTCGACTGGCAGGCGTTCGACGACAGGCGCCGGGTCGAAGGGCGGCGGCTGGTGCTTCTGTCCACCCGCGCCGCGCTGCCCTATGCGGATTTCGCCTTTTCGGATCGCGACACGCTGCTGTCCGGCCGTGAATCGGCCGGCGTGCCGGACCATGTCCACGACGCCGCCGATGCCCGCCTGCTCATTCCCATGGTGGAGGGCGCGCGCAGCATCAACCTCGCGCTCTGCGTGGCGATGGTGGCCGGCGAGGCCATCCGGCAATTGCGCTGACGTGCTGGATCGACGTCAATCTGCCGCCGGCAGGCGCCGGATGGTGAACTCGATCATGTCTCCCGGCCGCTCGAACCAGCTTTCGATCTCGGTCCAGTAGGCCTGCTTCGGCCAGCGGTCGAACCATTCCTGCGCCTTGAGCCGGGCATCCTTGCGCGGCAGCACGAAGGTCTCGCGCAGGAAGCCGTCGCGCGGCATGCGCGCGCGCTCGGCGCGGCTGCGGTCGAGCCTCTTCTTCAGGCCGTCCAGCGGCGGTCTTGCCGGAGTACGCACGAAAGAACTCCTTGACCCGTC
>DAOKZN010000189.1:0-5150 GCA_035325625.1 Mesorhizobium sp.
CGCTGAAGAAGCTGCGCGACATCGGGCTGAGGATGCAGGGCGGCGGCGTCGGCTACTATCCGACCTCCGGCTCCCCCTTTGTGCATCTGGACGTCGGCAATGTGCGCCATTGGCCGGGCATCAGCCGGCAGGAACTGGTGCGCGTGTTCCCGAACGGCAAGACGCTGCACGTTCCTTCCGACGGCAAGCCGCTGCCCGGCTACGAGCAGGCGGTGGCCGCCTACAAGGCGCGCAAGTCCGGCGGCACGCCGAACATCGAGATGGCGAGCTTGACCGGCGGCACGCGCAGGTCCGGCGGCCTGCTGGCGGCGTTCTTCGGCGGCGGCGCGGACGAGGCGGACGACGTCGCCGACGTGGCCAGCGCCGAGCCTGCGCCGCAGAAGCCCGCCAAGCCGGCCGTGCAGCCGAAGAACACGCTGCCGGGCATCGCCATCGTGGCGCCGGAGAAGGCGCAGCGGGCCGAGATAGAGACGGCGTCGGAAGAGCCGGCGGCGCCCGTCAAGGAAGAAAGGACGCCGGAGACCATCATCGCCGCGCTGCCGGTGCGTTCGGTGCCGGTGCCGGCATTCGCGCCGCGTCCGAAGGCCGATGTCGGCGTCGCCGCGCCTGAAAACGTGCCGTTCGCCGTGGCCGACGCATCCCCGGCGGCCGCCGAGCCGGTGGCCGTGGCGTCGGCGCCGTCCGCCCCCGCGCTGCCCGACAGCGTTCCCTTCGGCACCGCCGATATGCGCACCGACACCTCCCCGCAGCAGGTGGCGGTCAACATTCCGCTGCCGACCTGGCGGCCCGAGCATGCAACCCCGCCGGATCTGGCGCCGAAGGGCCAGGATCAGCAGGTGCTGCTGGCCCTGGCCGATACGGCTGCCGGCGACGCCGCCGGGGTTCATGCGCTCGCCATGCTGCCTTCGCCGCGGCCGGAGGATACGGCTGGGGAAGCCAGGCTGGTTCCCGCAGCGGTGCGCCCGGACGAGGTCAAGGCCATGCTGGACAAGGTTTCCCAGGAGGAACACCAACTGGCCAGGCTGTCGCCCGCACCTTCGCCGGCGCCGCGCTCGGCGTTCGACGATCCCTACGGCGTGGACGCCGCTTCGCCGCGCACCGCGCTTGCGGGCCGCCCCGCCGGCTCCGATCCCGCCGCCGTGCTCGGCGGCGTGAAGACCACGCGCAAGGAGGCCCGGGCCAGCGCCCGCGACGCCAAACCCGAACGCAAGGCCACCGTGATCGCGGCCGAGCCGAAGAAGGCCCGCTGGGCCCTGCAGGCGGACGAGGAGATCGCCCGCGTCGCCGACAACACCACGGCGCCGCGCCTGGCCTACAATCTCGTGCGCACGGCGCCGAGCGAGGTCTACGCCGCCGGCTTCCAGAACGGCGACGGGACGGTCGATGCGCATCGCTTCAGCGGATCGGCGGTGACGTTCCTGTCCGTCGCCCGCTTCCAGAAGAAGTAGCGCGCCGGAAGCGGAGGAACAGGTTTCGGCAAGAAGCCGCGCCGGGCTGCCCGGGGCGGCTTTTTCGTTGCCGAAGACGGGATCAGCGGCGAAGCCCGCCCGCTTCCCGCGCCAGCGCCTCGATCTCGTCCCAGCGGCCGGCGCTCACCAGATCGTCCGGCGCGACCCAGGAGCCGCCTACGCAGACGACATTGGGCAGGCCGAGATAGTCGGCCGCGTTGCTGGCGCTTATGCCGCCGGTGGGGCAGAAGCGGATGCCGGCGAAGGGCGAGGCCAGCGCCTTGAGGAAGGCCGCGCCGCCGGCCTGCTCGGCCGGGAAGAACTTCAGGAAGTCGATGCCGGCCTCGCGCGCGGCCATGATCTCGCCGGGCGTGATGGCGCCGGGCAGCAGCGGCACCGGGCTGCCTGCTGCGGCGGCCAGCAATTCGCGGGTGAGGCCGGGGCTGACGATGAAGCGCGAGCCGGCCCCGGCCGCCTGCTCGAACTGGCGGGCGTCGAGGATGGTGCCGGCGCCGACGATCGCCTCCTCCACCTCGCCGACCACGCGGCGTATGGCCTCGAGCGCCGCGCCGGTGCGCAGCGTGATCTCGATGGCGCGCAGGCCGCCGCGGGCAAGCGCGCGTGCCAGCGGCACGGCGGCGGCCGCGTCCGCGATCTTCAGCACCGGGATCACCGGCTGGCCGTCGAGAAGGGCGAGAAGCTTTTCGGACTTGCTGGACATGGCCGTGCCTTGCTGGTTGCTGAACGGGTTTCAACCGATTTAGCGCGCATCTAGCAGATGGCCACATCCAAGTCCACGCAAAGGCGCCGCTAGCCGCTCTTCCGTCCCAGCAACCGGACGAGCCATGCCCTGAAGCGTGCCCCGAGGGTTGCAAACCCGGTCCGGGAAGACAGGGCCTGCCGCAGCGCGGCCAGAGTCCTCGGCCCGGCGATTGCGTCCGCGGCGAGGCCGTTCTGCGACTGGAATTTTTTCAGCGCCGCCGCGGTGGCCGGCCCGAAGGTCCCATCCGGGGCCACGGCATAGCCCAGCGCGGTGAGGTTGCGCTGCAGTTCGCGCACGGCCTCGCCGCGGGCGCCCCGCCGCAGCACCGGCTCGGCGGCCGGCGTGCTCGCCTGCCGTGTCGCGCCGGAGCCCGCATGCCGGCGATAGGCCGCCGCGAGCTTGCGGTCGTAGCCGCTCCGGGCGTAGCCGGGGCCGTTGTAGCCGCGCGCGAAGGCCGCCCAGTCCTGCCGCCGCAGCGCGTCGGCCAGCCCGGCCTTTTCGATGTAGCGAACCATCAGCGTGAACTGGCCGGCGGCGCTGGAGCGCGCCTCGGCGACCATGGCCTCGACGGAAGCAAAGCCCAGCCATGCCCAGTGCGCGCCCATCACCTGCCCGAGCCCCCAGGAGGTGGATTCGTAGGCCGCCTTGGCGTCGATGCGGGCCGCCTGCCGCAGCATGCGCCAGCGTGCCGCCTGCGTGGCGGGGTTGGCGACGGCGCCCGCCGCCGGCGCGGCCAGCCCCTGCGCGCGGGCGGCGGCACGCTTGTCGGCGTCGAGGCGCCGGTCGAAATAATGGGCCTCGAACCGGATCAGCGGCTCCTGCCGCCCGTCCACGGCCGCAAAGACCCTGCCGCCGCTCTCCACCTCGGCCACGGCCAGAAGGGCGGCCGGCTCCAGCCCGGCGCTGCGGGCGGCGGCGGTGGCTTTTGCGATGACATCCTGGCTGAACATGGCGGCGCGTTCTCCCTTCCAGACGGGAGATTTTCCTATGCCCAGGCAACCTGTGAATAAATTCCTGTGCTCCCGACGCTTCGTTGGACGGCTCATGGGCGCCCGCCGCCTTGAATCCGCACCTTCGACGCGGTACGGGCTTGCCGATGACCTCGCCACTGTCCACACAGCCTTTCCGCGTCGCCGCGCTCTACCGTTTCTGCCGGCTCGACGGGTTCGAGGCGCTGAAGCCGGAACTTGCCGCCTTCTGCTGCGCGCGCGGCATCAAGGGCACATTGATCCTGGCGCGGGAAGGCATCAACGGCACGGTTGCCGGCAGCGTCGGCGCGATCGCCGGACTCGTCGCCCGTCTGGAGGCTGTTCCCGAACTGGCGGGGCTGGAGGTCAAGTACAGCGAGGCGGCCGAAATGCCCTTCCACCGCATGAAGGTGCGGCTGAAGCGCGAGATCGTCACCATGGGCGTGGACGGCGTCGATCCCCTCTGCTCCGTCGGCACCTATGTCGCGCCGGCCGACTGGAACGCGCTGATCTCGGAGCCCGGAACGATCCTCATCGACACGCGCAACGACTACGAGGTGTCGCTCGGCACCTTCCGCGGCGCGGTCGACCCGCGCACGCAGAGCTTCCGCGAGTTCCCGGCCTGGGTCGAGGCGCACCGGCCCGAACTGGAGGGGCGCAAGGTGGCGATGTTCTGCACCGGCGGCATACGCTGCGAGAAGGCCACCGCCTATGTGCGCTCGCTCGGCATCGAGGAGGTGTTCCACCTGAAGGGCGGCATCCTGAAATATCTGGAGGAGGTGCCGCAGGAAGAGAGCCTGTGGGACGGGGAGTGTTTTGTCTTCGACGAGCGCGTTTCCGTCGTGCACGGGCTGGAGGAGGGCGAGGCGGAACTGTGCCGCGCCTGCCGGAGGCCGCTGACGCCGGCGGAGAGGAGCGCGCCCGAATTTGTCGCCGGCATTTCCTGCGTCCATTGCCACGAAGCGCGCACCGAGGCGGACCGCGCCCGCTATGCCGAGCGCCAGCGGCAGGTGGAACTGGCGCACAGGCGCGGCGCGGGGCCGCATATCGGCGGCTGAGGGGCGGGCCGCCGGCCGCCATACGAAAAATCGTCATCTTCATTGCGTACTGAGGACCGGGCTCTTACTTCTTGCGGTGCGAAACCCGCCCGCGCCGCGCTGCCGGGCCCAAGCTGGAGGCACTGATGCTCGATCCCAAGAAGCTGCTGGACGACCTGCTCGGCTCGAAGATCCCCGGAACCGAGGCCACCGTGCGCGACAAGGCCGGCCAGGCGGTGCAGATGGCCAAGGACAATCCGCTGGCCGCCGGGGCGCTGGCGGCGATCCTGCTCGGCACCGGTCCCGGCCGCAAGGTCACGGGCGCGGCGGTGCGGCTGGGCGGCCTGGCCGCCATCGGCGGGCTCGCCTACAAGGCCTACCAGAACTACGTGAACGGCCAGCAGCCGGCGACGGATGCGCCGGCTTCCGCCGAGCCGGAACTGCTGCCGCCGCCGGCGGGCACCGAATTCCACCCGGACAGCGCGCCGCAGGGCGAGGCCGAGTTCGCGCTCGTGCTCGTGCGGGCGATGATCGCGGCCGCCAAGGCCGACGGACATATCGACGACGAGGAGCGCGGCAGGATCGCCGGGAAGCTGGGCGCGGCCGGGCTGGGCACGGATGTCGAAAGTTTCCTGAGGACCGAGCTGGAAGCGCCGCTCGACCTCGACGCGCTGGTCGCCTCGGCGCGCACCGAGGCGCAGAAAGTGGAGCTCTACACGGCCTCGCGGCTGGCGATAGAGCCGGGGACGCGCGCCGAGCGCGGCTATCTCGACCTGCTCGCCGGGCGGCTCGGCCTGCCGGACGAACTGGTCGATCACGTCGAGGCCACCGTTTCCTCGGCCAAGGCGTCGGCGGCGGAGGATGCCGCCGGCACGTCTGCCAACCCGCGCTGGTGAGAGGCTGGGGGATGCCCGTTCGGCGTTAACCTTTCGTT
>DAOKZN010000190.1:0-5138 GCA_035325625.1 Mesorhizobium sp.
AGTCGCCCTCGTGCACCACCATCATCGGCGCCGGGATCGAGCCGTTGTAGGTCATCGCCTGCATGGTCGTGCCTTCGTCGTCGATGACCATCGGCTGCTCCTTGATCGTCAGCTGGAACTCGACGATCTTGGGGCCGCCCGTGGCGACCTGCTCGTGTGCATGCACGAAGGGAGGAGCGACCAGCGCAACCTTCTCGCGCGGCAGCTTGCTCACATCGACGGGCTGCGGCTGCGCACGAGCCGGCGCCGCCGACATGGCCGTCAGCACGGCAGCCGTCGCCGCGCCGGTGACCGTTCCCAGAAGGGCTTCGCGTCTCGTCAGCATTTTTCCATCTCCTTCGTGAGATTGCCTGTGTTCATGGCCCGGAGACTAGGATGATGAGTGCGGATGCTCTTTGTTGCAGCGCAATAAATTCTCGCGATTGCGAAAGCGACGATGCGGGATCAGGGGATGGAGACGGCTCCCGACGGAGCCGTCATCTAGCCGGCCAGGGCATTCGCCAGCCGGACGAATTCCTCGACGCTCAGCGTCTCCGGCCGGCGGGTGGGGTCGATCTCCGCCCGCGCCAGCAGGTCCTCGCCGCCGAGCGCCTTGAGGCTTTGCCGCAGCATCTTGCGGCGCTGGCCGAAGGCCGCCTGGGTGACGCGGCCGAGCGTCTTTACCTCGGCTGGCAGAGGCGCCGCACGCGGGACGAGATGCACCACCGAGGACGTGACCTTGGGCGGCGGGGTAAAGGCCTGGCGCGGCACGTCGAACACGATCCGCGCCTGGGTGCGCCATCCGGCCAGCACGCCGAGCCGGCCATAGGCCTCGTCGCCCGGCCGCGCCACGATGCGCTCGGCCACCTCGCGCTGGAACATCAGCGTCAGCGACTGGTAGAAGGGCGGCCATTCGGCCACCGTCAGCCAGCGAACCAGAAGCTCCGTGCCGATATTATAGGGCAGGTTGGCCACGATCTTTGCCCGAGCGCCGCCGGCCAGCGCGGCAAAATCCGTCTTCAAGGCGTCGCCGGAAATCACCTCCAGCCGGCCGGGATAGCGGGCCGCGATCTCGGCAAGGGCGGCCAGGCAGCGCTCGTCGCGCTCGACGGCGACGACGCGCCGCGCGCCGTGCATCAGCAGCGCACGGGTCAGCCCGCCCGGCCCAGGCCCGACCTCGATCACCGTCACCTGCGACAGGTCGCCGGCGGCGCGCGCCACCTTGCCGGTCAGGTTGAGGTCGAGAAGAAAATTCTGGCCGAGCGCCTTGCGGGCCTGCAGGCCGTGGCGCTCGATGACCTCCCGAAGCGGCGGCAGGCCGTCGGCGCTCATTCGGCTTCCGCCCCGGCGGATGCGTCGGCAAGCCTGCGGGCAAGCTTTAGCGCGGCGATCAGGCTGTCCGGCCGCGCGATCCCCTTGCCGGCGATGTCGAAGGCGGTGCCGTGATCCGGCGAGGTGCGGATGAAGGGCAGGCCCAGCGTGACGTTGACCGCCTCGTCGAAGGCGAGCGCCTTGGCCGGGATCAGCGCCTGGTCGTGATACATGCAGATCGCCGCGTCATAGCCGGCGCGCGCACGCGGATGGAACATGGTGTCGGCCGGCAGCGGCCCGAACGCGTCGATGCCTTCTGCCCGCAGCCTCTCCACGGCGGGAAGCACCACGTCGCGGTCTTCCAGCCCCATGGCGCCGCCTTCGCCGGCATGCGGGTTGAGCCCGGCGACGGCCAGCCGCGGCCCGGCGATGCCGAAGCGCCCTTCGAGGTCGCGGGCGGTGATGCGGGCGGTCGTCACGATCAGGTCGGTCGTGAGCGCCTTCGGCACGTCGGCCAGCGCGATATGGATGGTGACGGGAACCGTGCGCAGGTCCGGCCCGGCCAGCATCATGACAGGCGTGACCGTGCTGCCGGTGTGGCGTTCGGCCAGGTGAGCCAGATATTCCGTGTGGCCCGGAAAGCGGAAGCCGGCGTCGTAAAGCGGCTTCTTGGCGATCGGGCAGGTGACGACGGCGGCTGCGCGGCCTGCAAGGCAATCGGCCACCGCGCGGTCGATCGCCTCGATCACGCCCGCCGCGTTGGCCGGGTCCGGGCGTCCGGGCGCGTCGGTGAAATGCGCCGAGAGCGGTACGACGGGCAGAGCACGCGAAAAGACTTCCCTGGCCTTTTCCGGCGCCGCCTCGACGATCGAAGCCTCGACACCCACTTGCCGCGCACGCGCCGCGACGAGCGCCGGGTCTGCCAGCAGGTAGAAAGGGGGCACCGCATCTTCCCGGCGAAGGCGCCATGCAGCCAGCGCGATCTCCGGACCGATCCCGGAAGGGTCGCCGGCGCTGACGGCCAGCGGGGAGGGGCTCGTCATGGTCAGCGCTGTACGATACGGGCCTTCTGCTTCAACTCCCCAAGATATTTCTTCTCGAGTTCGTCGGCCTTGCCGTCCTTACCGGCGGCGTTCTCGTTCTGGAACACCATCTGGGCGACCTTGTCGTCGGAAACCTCGCGGGCGGAGCAGATGCCGATGAATTCCACGCCGCGGTCCGTCTCCTTCACGCCGGTCGCGGAGCCCACCTTGGTTTTCTTGATCTGGTCGGCCCAATCGGAAGGAAGCTGCGGCGCCAGCACCCGGCCGAGGTCGCGCACGGTGACGTCGATGAGGCCCTTGGCGAACTCGCGGCTGGTGTTGCAGCCGTTGAAGCGGGCGCGCATGGCTTCCGCCTCGCGCTTGCGTTTGGCCATGAGGGCGCCGCGTTCGGCGGCCGGCACCACGAAGATCACCTGCTGCAGCATATATTCGGTCGCAGTCGGCTTGCTGCCGCCGCTGTCGAGCATACGCCGCACGGCGTCCTGCTCGCTGATGCCGGTGCCGCCCTGTTCGGCCCGGTAGCGGGCGCCGACCGCCTGGTTCCAGGCCATTTGGGCGCGGATATATTCCTTGAAATGCTCCTTGGTGACGCCCGATTGGGACAGGACGCCGTCAAGCTGCTTGAGCTGCATTTTGTTGTTCGAGGCGAAGCGCGCATAGGCGTCGTTGACCTGGCCGTCGGAGATGCGGATGCCGAGGCGCCTGGCTTCAGCAAGGCGCAGCGTCTGGTCGATCATCTCCTGCGCGGCGTCGCCCTTGCGGCGCTGCAGGCGCAGGAACGCCGCCCGGTGCTGGATATCGACCGTGGTGATCGGCACGTCGTTGACGATATACTTGATCGTGCTGGCGAACGCCGGCGGCGCCATGACGGGCAGCGAGACGGCCCCCGCCGCCACCAGCAGCGCGAGGCTCGCTAAAAAGAGATGTTTCCTCATTGCGGGCATTCCATATGCATTCCGGCCATGTGGGTTCCGGTCTCGGGCTCCGGAAAACATGCACGCTTGCCTGCCTTATGCGGCGAAACCATGTCGCTTGCGTGCAAGGTCACTGATTGAAGCTGCTGGTCGCCGACCCGAAATCGCCCAACGTGCGGAAGGAGATGTTGAAGCCGATATTCTGGGTCAGCTCCCGCGTGTCGCGGTTGCGGCTCTGGGAAAGCGTCATCGTGTAGCTGAAGCATTCGTCGTCATAGGCGAAGCCGAGGCCGTCGCTGGTGAAAAGGCTCTTCTCCAGGTCGTAGGTTCCGGAGCCGAAGACGCGCCAGTTCTGGTTGAGCCTGGCCGAGCTTCCGAAGGACAGTTCCTGCAAATCCTCCGGTACCCCGTAGGACGGCTGCGCCTGGATGAAGGTGTAGCGGGCGGAAAGCGAGATGGGCGAGCCGGTATAGGCGGCTTTCACCTCGGCCCGCCGCATGGCCAGCGACTGCTCGTCGAAGCGCCCGCTGAGCGATGCCGAAAAGCCGTTGGGCGCGCTGAAGCCGGCCAGGCCGACATAGTCGGACCTGCTGGTCTCCAGGCCCGAATCGGCGCCGGCGTTGACGAAATCGGGCTCGGCGAAGGAGTTGGTGCCCGCCACCTGATAGGACTGGCCGAACAGCGCGTTGGTCGTCCAGCCATTGTCGTAGCTGCCGGAATAGCGCAGGCCGAGATTGGCACGCGTGCCTCCCTCGATGCGATCATAGCCGGAGAACTTGTCGCGCTCGAACAGCGTCGTGGCGTCGAAGACGAAGCTCTGCGCGTCCTCGTTGGGAACCGCCAGGCCGCCGACATAGGGCTCGTTGGGGCGCACGAAGAGCTGCGCCGTCGGCTCGACGATGTGCGAGGAGCCGATGCCGGTGAACAGCACCGGCCAGCGCAGTTCCAGCCCGGCCGTGGCCATGAAGCGGGCGAAGGACGAGCGCGTGTCGGCGTTCAGCCCGTGCGCGGTGGCCATGTCGTCGATCGCCTGCAGCGAGGCCGAGGAGGCGTTGAAATAGTCGCCGTCGGCCTGGAAGGCCAGCAGCGGCGTAATCAGCAGGCCGCCATCGGTGACGATGGTCCTCTTCCACTCCGCCTCGCCGGTCAGGCGTCCGGATTGCCCCTCGATGCCGCGCACCCGCTGGACGCCGCTCGAGGGCAGGTTGGGGATCATGAACGCTTCGTCGATCTCGTCGCGCACGATGCCGCGGGCGTTCAGGTTGATCGAGAGCTGCCCGCCGGCCAGCGGCATTTCCGGAATGTAGGCATAGTCGAAGGAGGGCAGAACCCAGGGCTGGGATTCGTTGCGGGCGCCGACATTGCCTTCCAGCGTGTTCTCCTGGACCTGGAAGCGCATGGCGCGCAGGTCGAAATAGTTGCGGTCGTTGAGCCCGGTCAGATAGACCTCGGAACGGTGGACATAGTCCCGATAGCCCTGGATGTCGTAGGTGTTGGCGAAATTCTTGTCGGTCTGGACGAGCACGTTCCAGCCGAAGTCCCAGCGCTCGTTGATCGCGAACTGGCCCTTGGTGCCCATCATGCCGCGGAACCTGGTGGGATCGCCCGGCGTGCCGCGATCGACCGTATTGAGGTCGAAAGCCCCGGGATCCTGCTGGCGCATGCCGGCGATCTTGAGGCTGTACTGGCCGTTGTCGAACCGCTGGCGCCACTCCGCCTCGCCGAGGAAGCCCTGCTTGGTGAAGTATGTGCCGCGGGCGGTGAGGTCGTAGGTCGGCGAGAGCACCAGATAGTAGGGAATGCCGAAGCCGGCGCCCAAGTGGCTCTTGTAGGCGACGCCGGGCATCAGGAAGCCGCTCTTGCGCTTGACCGTGGGGTCGGCGATCTCGAA
>DAOKZN010000191.1:0-5101 GCA_035325625.1 Mesorhizobium sp.
TCACCGCCATCCTGTCGCTGCTGCTGGCCTCCACCATCGCCAACCCGCTGCGCCGCCTGTCGGCGGCGGCCGTGCGCGTGCGGCGCGGGGTCAAGAATCGCGAGGAGATCCCCGACTTCTCCGACCGCCAGGACGAGATCGGCAACCTGTCGGTCGCCGTGCGCGACATGACCAACGCGCTCTATGCCCGCATCGAGGCCATCGAGAGCTTCGCGGCCGATGTCAGCCATGAGCTGAAGAACCCGCTGACCTCGCTGCGCAGCGCGGTGGAGACCCTGCCGCTGGCCCGCAACGAGGCGTCCCGCAACCGGCTGATGGAGGTGATCCAGCACGACGTGAAGCGGCTCGACCGCCTCATCACCGACATTTCCGACGCCTCGCGCCTCGACGCCGAGCTGGCGCGCGAGGACGCCGGCCGCGTCGATCTGGCCAGGTTCATCTCCGACCTCGTCGCCGTCTCGCGCGAAGCCTCGCACCACAAAAAGAAAGTGGAGATCGAGCTCAAGGTGGCCAAGCCGCCGCAGGGCGTGAAGGGCTATTTCGTCCAGGGCCACGACCTGCGCCTGGGCCAGGTCGTCACCAACCTCATCGAGAACGCCCGCTCCTTCGTGCCGGACGAGCACGGCCGCATCGCCATCTCGCTGGCGCGCGCCGGCAAGTTCAACGTCGTCACCGTGGACGACAACGGTCCCGGCATCCGCGCCGAGACCATCGAGCGCATCTTCGAGCGCTTCTACACCGACCGCCCGTCGGGCGAGGCGTTCGGCCAGAATTCCGGCCTCGGCCTGTCGATCAGCCGCCAGATCGTCGAGGCGCACGGCGGCACGCTGACGGCGCAGAACATCCCCGGCGCCAAGCCCGGCGAGATCAGGGGCGCGCGCTTCGTCGTCACCTTGCCTGCGGACGGGTGATGGACGTGCCCAACATCCATGCCACCGCCGTTCTCGTAGGCGACCGCGGCCTGCTCGTCACCGGGCCCTCCGGCGCGGGAAAGACCGCGCTGGCGCTGGCGCTGGTTTCGCGCTTTTGCGGGCTTGGCCTGTTCTGCCGGCTGGTCGCCGACGACCAGCTCCTCGTCTCCGGCCATGGCGGGCGCCTGGTGTGCCGGGCGCCGGCGGCCATCGCCGGCCTCGCCGAGGTTTACGGCATCGGCCCGCAGAAGCTTTCCTTCGCGCCGGCCGCCGTGATCGACCTCGTCGCCCGCCTCGTGCCGGCGGCGCAGATGCCGCGCTTGCAGCCCGAGGCGACGCAGACGATCGCCGGCTGCGTGCTGCCGCGCCTGGATCTGCCGGCCCGCGACGTGGTTTCGGCGCTGCCCGCGCTCGCCGCGCGGCTCGGTCTCGCGCCGTTCGGCCGGGCCCGCCCGGTTTGAAGCCGCGCCGTTTATGCTGCAATGCGTCAAAATAGCCGGCCGGGGCGTATATTGGGGCTTGTCAACCGGGCGTGCGTCGACAAGATAGCGCTTCCCGCCGCCCGGAGAGGCCGGCGAGCGTGAAATGCACCTGTGAAGGGCCAACGACTTGCCCACTGAAATGACGGGAGCCGCCTCAGAATGATCGGACTCGTGCTCGTCACGCACGGTCGGCTGGCCGACGAGTTCCGCAACGCGGTGGAGCATGTCGTGGGACCGCAGGCGGATTTCGAGACGGTGGCGATCGGCGCCGACGACGACATGGAGCAGCGCCGGCGCGACATATTGCAGGCGGTGGCGGCGGTCGATACCGGCGCCGGGGTCATCGTGCTGACCGACATGTTCGGCGGCACGCCCTCCAACCTCGCCATCTCGGTGATGGAGGCCGGCCGCGTCGAGGTCATCGCCGGCATGAACCTGCCGATGCTCATCAAGCTTTCCAGCGTGCGCAAGGGCGACAACATGGCCGCGGCGCTGGAGGAGGCGCAGGCCGCCGGCCGCAAGTACATCAACGTCGCCAGCCAGTTGCTGAGCAGCAAATGAACGAAGTCTCGTCCAGGCCGGGGCGGATCGTCCGCGAACTCGTCATCGTCAACCAGCGCGGCCTGCATGCCCGCGCCTCCGCCAAGTTCGTGCAGGTGGCATCGAGCTTCGACGCCACCGTCGACGTGGAGAAGGACGGCGTGAAGGTCGGCGGCACCTCGATCATGGGTCTGATGATGCTTGCCGCCAGCCCCGGCTGCTCCATCCGCGTCGGCGCCTCCGGGCCCGAGGCGCAGGAGGCGCTCGCCGCGCTGGACGAGCTGGTGGCCTCGCGCTTCGGCGAGGAAATCTGAGCCGGTCTCAGATCCGCCTGCCGGCGGTCCGGGCGCACATGCACGGATAAAGATTTCTTTATGTCCCATTGTCGTTCGAGGCCCGATCTGCTACGCAGGCGGCCCGAAACGCGCCCTGGACTGCGCCTTCAGGCGCGGGCGCTTCCTGAACACCAACCGCAACGGAGCACCGCCATGACGGGTAGCAAGGACTATGTGGTCGCCGACCTTTCGCTGGCCGGCTGGGGCCGCAAGGAGATCGAGATCGCCGAAACCGAGATGCCGGGCCTGATGGCCTGCCGCGCGGAGTTCGGCGCGGCAAAGCCGCTCAAGGGCGCGCGCATCACCGGCTCGCTGCACATGACCGTGCAGACGGCTGTGCTGATCGAGACGCTGAAGGCGCTGGGCGCCGAACTGCGCTGGGCCTCCTGCAACATCTTCTCCACCCAGGACCATGCGGCGGCGGCCATCGCCGAGGCCGGCGTGCCGGTGTTCGCCGTCAAGGGCGAGACGCTGGAGGAGTACTGGCGCTACACCGACCGCATCTTCCAGTGGGCCGACGGCGGCCTGTCGAACATGATCCTCGACGACGGCGGCGACGCCACCATGTACATCCTGACCGGCGCGCGCGCCGAGGCGGGCGAGGACGTGCTTTCCAACCCCGGCAGCGAGGAGGAGGAGATCCTGTTCGCGCAGATCAGGCAGCGCATGGCCGCCGCGCCAGGCTTCTTCACGAAGCAGCGCGACGCGATCCGCGGCGTCACCGAGGAGACGACCACCGGCGTCAACCGGCTCTACCAGTTGCAGAAGAAGGGCCTGCTGCCGTTCCCGGCCATCAACGTCAACGATTCCGTCACCAAGTCGAAGTTCGACAACAAATACGGCTGCAAGGAATCGCTGGTCGACGGCATCCGCCGCGGCACCGACGTGATGATGGCCGGCAAGGTCGCCGTGGTCTGCGGCTATGGCGACGTCGGCAAGGGCTCTGCCGCCTCGCTGAAGGGCGCCGGCGCGCGCGTCAAGGTCACCGAGGTCGATCCGATCTGCGCGCTCCAGGCGGCCATGGACGGCTTCGAGGTGGTGACGCTGGACGAGGCGGCGCCCGCCGCCGACATCGTCATCACCGCCACCGGCAATCGCGACGTGCTGACGCTCGACCACATGCGCAAGCTGAAGGACATGGCCATCGTCGGCAATATCGGCCACTTCGACAACGAGATTCAGGTGGCGGCGCTGCGCAACCTGAAATGGACCAACGTCAAGCCGCAGGTCGACATGGTCACCTTCCCGGACGGCAAGCGCATGATCCTGCTTTCGGAAGGCCGCCTGCTCAACCTCGGCAACGCCACCGGCCATCCCAGCTTTGTCATGTCGGCCTCCTTCACCAACCAGGTGCTGGCCCAGATGGAGCTGTTCACCAATCCCGGCAAGTACGAGAACCAGGTCTATGTGCTGCCCAAGCACCTCGACGAAAAGGTCGCCCGCCTGCATCTGGCCAAGCTCGGCGCCAACCTGACCGAGCTTTCGGGCGAACAGGCCGCCTATATCGGCGTCACCCCGCAGGGGCCGTTCAAGCCGGAACACTACCGCTATTAACCATAGCGCAAATCTCTACAAGATGTTGAGGCTGGGCGATTGACATTTCGCCCGGCCTTATTTTTGCCCGGCATCCTTCTTCACGCCGATTCGGCAAGCGGGTATGTTGAGGTGATTCGCGAAGCTTCCGGCCGGCGGCCCGGAACCCGGTGGGTTCGAGACGAGCGCCGGCTTCCCGTTATCGGAGCGTCCTTTGCGTGTTCAAGGCGGCGCGGCGTTGCGGATTCGAGGGGCAGCCGGCGCGGTCGCATATTCAGGTTCTGGCGGCGGAGAGGACCAGCACATGCCGGGGGAAGACCCGCTTCAGGCGGGACAGGCCGTTGCCGGCGGCCATAACGATTCGAAGGTACGCGGCATGGCGGCGGAAGGCCGTGCCGTTCGCGCAGGCGGCCTTTTGCGGCGGCGCTTCGCACCGCTGCTGTGCGGCGCGGCGATGCTCGTTCCGGGCCGTGCCGAAGCCGCTGCCGGATTTCCCGTCAGCACGATGGACGTCATCCAGCTGGCGGTAACCGTCGGCGTCATGGCCTCGGCGCTGCTTTCCGCCATTTTCCTCATTCGCGAGCGCGCCCGCACGGCCGCCGAAAACGCCGAGCTCCGGAGCCGCGTCGCCGACGTCAACGCCGCCTTGCAGCGCTCGGAAGCGCTGCTCAACCTGCGCGACCAGCGCGTCGTCGTCTGGCCGGCCGAGAACAAGAAGCCGGAGCTGGTGGGCGCGCTGCCCGTGGAGACGGGCGCGCCCGAAGAACGCGCCGCCTTCCTCGCCTTCGGCCGCTGGCTGATGCCGCGCTCGGCCGCCGCGCTCGAGCACGCCGTCGCCGCGCTGCGCGAAAAGGGCACGCCCTTCGACCTCGTCGCCGAAACGCTGGCCGGCGCGCCGCTGGAGGTTCACGGCCGCAAGAGCGCGGCGCACTCGGTCGTGCGCTTCGTGTCGCTGTCGGAGGCGCTGCGGGCGGAGGCGCGGCTGAAGCTGGAGAACCGCCGGCTGGCCGAGGAGCACGAGACGCTGCGCGGCCTGCTCGACGCGCTGAAGATGCCGGTGTGGCTGCGCGCCGCCGACGGCCGGCTGAAATGGGTCAACCGCGCCTATGCGGCGGCCGTGGAGGCGCCGGACGCCGATACCGCCCTGCATGAGGGCCGCGAGTTCCTCGGCAGCCAGGCGCGCGAGGCCATCGCCGCCAGCCACGGCGCGCGGCCCGTGTTCGAGCAGACGCTGTCCACCGTCATCGAGGGCGACCGGCGCATGTTTTCGGTGGTCGACTATGCCGGCGCCGAAGGCTCG
>DAOKZN010000192.1:0-5093 GCA_035325625.1 Mesorhizobium sp.
ATGAAGCCGAGATCCTGGGAATAGACGTCGATGTCGTTGGAAGGCGGAACGACGAAGCCGATCTTGAACTTGCGGGGCATATAGGTGCGCCCGTAGAACGGCTCCTGCGGCCCCTCGCCCGCCCCTTCCCGCTCCTCGCCGTACCAGATCTCCTCATAGGCGCCCGACTGCGGCACGCGATGGTCGCTGGTGCGCTTGGCGAGCGCAAAGACCTCGGCATGGATGGCCGAAAGCCGCGGATTGACCGAACACATGACGCCGCGTGCGTCGTCGCCGCAGGCCGCGCGCGTATCCAGCAGCACCTCGCGCAGGCCCTGGATGGCGGGGCGCAGGTTCTGCTTCTGCACGCGGTGGAGCTGGAAGGTCTGGCGCGTGGTCAGCCGCAGCGTGTCGCCGCCATAGGCGCGCGCCAGCTCGTCCAGCTTCAGCCATTGCGAAGGGCTGCACACGCCGCCCGGCAACCGGATGCGCGCCATGAAGGTGTAGGCCGGCTCCAGCTTCTGGCGGCGGCGCTCGTCGCGTATGTCGCGGTCGTCCTGCTGGTAGAGGCCGTGGAACTTCATCAGCTTGATGTCGTTGCCGGGCACGGCGCGCGTCAGCTCGACCTGCAGCCCCTCCGGGATGGTGCCGCGCAGCTGCCGGCTCCCGGCCTTCAGCGTCTCGTCGGGGTTGAGCCTGTCGAGCGGCTGCGAGACGTCGCGGCTGCGGTCGGTCGGGGCGTGTAGGAAAACGTTCATCGAAGCCGGCTCAATAGACGTCGATCTGGTAGCGGCGGTCGCGCCGCAGCGTGGCGAGATAGTCTTCCGCCGCGTCCTCGTCGCAGCCGCCCTGCCACGCCACGATCTGCCTCAGCGCCGCATGCACGTCCGGCGCAAGGTGCTGGCCGTCGCCGCACACGTAGATGTTGGCGCCCTCCTCCAGCCAGGCGTAGATGTCGCGCGCCTGCTCGGCCATGCGGTGCTGGACGTAGACCTTGGCCGCGCCGTCGCGGGAGAAGGCCACGTTCATGCGCGACAGGAGCCCGTCCTTCATCCAGCCCTGCCATTCGGTCTGGTAGAGGAAGTCGCTGTCGAAGTTGCGCTCGCCGAAGAACAGCCAGGACCTGCCGCCGGCGCCGCTTGCCTCCCGCTGCTGCAGGAACGCGCGGTATGGCGCCACGCCCGTTCCCGCACCGATCATCAGGATCGGCCGTTCGTCCTCGGGCAGGCGGAAATGCGGGTTGGCCTGAACATAGACCGGCAGGCCGGCTTCCGGCCCCGCCCGGCCCGCGAGGTGGCCGGAACAGACGCCTTCCCGCGCTTCGCCGTGCAGCTCGTAGCGCAGGGTGGCGACGGTCAGGTGCGCCTCTTCCGGTGCGAGGTCCGGGCTGGACGCGATGGAATAGAGGCGCGGCTGGAGAGGGCGAAGCCCGGCCACGAAGTCTGCCGCGGCAAGGCCGGGCACGGGAAAGCGCCGGACGATGTCGAGGATGTGGTGGCCGCGCAGGAAGGCGGCACGCGCCGGCGCGTTGTCCTCGCCGCGCAGCCCGGCAAGCTCGGCCGAGCCGCCGAGTTCCGCCCAGCGGTCGACGAAGCGCGGCGTGGCCGCGGTGATCTCGAAGGCGCGCTCCAATGCATCGGCCAGCGACAGCACGCCGTCCTTCAGTTCCACAGGCTCACCGGCGGAAAGCGACAGCGCCTCCAGAAGCCTCTCGACAAGGGCCGGGTCGTTGCGCGGCATGACCCCCAACGCGTCGCCCGGCTGGAAAGCGAGGCCGGAGCCGCCGAGCGACAATTCGATATGGCGCGTCTCCTTGCTCGATCCGCGCCCCGTCAGCACGAGATTGTCGATCACCGCCGCCTGGAAGGGATTGCGCTTGTCGAAGGCCGCCGGAGCCGGCGTGGCGGACGCCCCGGCCCCCGCGGGCAGCGTGGCAGCCTTGTTCCCCGCCGCCTCGGCGCGCAGCTTTTCCAAGACGGCTTCGCTCCAGCCGGCGGCCGGCTCGTCATAGTCGATGTCGCAGTCGACGCGCTCGGCAAGCCGTGCCGCACCCAGTTCGGCCAGACGGGCATCGAGG
This sequence comes from Mesorhizobium sp., assembly GCA_035325625.1. GTDB lineage: Bacteria > Pseudomonadota > Alphaproteobacteria > Rhizobiales > Rhizobiaceae > Mesorhizobium. The sequence goes on from DAOKZN010000192.1 coordinate 2,057, forward strand.
CGGCGGCCCGCGCCACAGAAATGCTCATAGGTGGAATCGCCCAGCGCCAGCACCGCAAAGCGCAGGCCGGCCAGCCGCGGCGCCTTGCGGCTTTCCACGAACTCGAAGAAGGCGATGCCCGAAAGCGGCGGCTCTCCCTCCCCATGCGTGCTGGCAAGGATGAGCAGGTCCTGCTCCTCCTTCAGGAGGCGCAGCTTGTAGTGGGCCATATCGGCAAGCCGGGGGTCGAGCCCGCCGGCGCGGGCCTTGTCTGCCAGCGCACGCGCAAGGGCGGCGCTGTTGCCGGTCTCGCTGCCGTAGAGGATGGTCAGCGTGCGCGCCGGAACGGCGACGGGAAGCGGCACCGCCGGAAGCTGCGGCACCGAAGCAAGCGCGGTTGCGCCCGCAAGGGCGCGCGCCCCATGCTCGATGCCGGCGAAATAACCCGACAGCCACAGGCCCTGACCGGGGTTCAGCGAGGTGGCCAGCGCGTTCACCTGGCTCCATTGCTCGGCGGTCAGCCCGGGGCCCGGAAAGTTCGCCACAGTCATCGCTCTCGGTTCCTCCGACGCGCTCCGCCGCGATCAGGACAACTTCGCGGCGGCAACGGTGCGTTTCGAGCGACGTTTGACGCGTGCGGACGCGGCAGGCAAACGAATGAATTTGCTAGGTAGACGCAAAATTTTTGCTGAAAACCCGGTTTGAGACGAGCATTCTAGCGATCGGTTTTTCCGTGCATGTTTCCTTCCAACAACCGCTTTCTTCGTGGTCGAAACATGCCGCGCATCGAAATCGCATTTTTTGCCAAGCCGACGCGCATGAATATCTTTTGCGCCCCGCGCGGCTAAAAAAGAGCGCAGAGCGCAAGCGAGGGCTGGCTATCGCGCGGCCACCGCAATGCGGCCCCTCATGTTGGGGTGGAACCGGCAATAGTAGTCCACAGCGCCGGCCTGCTTCAGCACGATGCTGCCGGCCTTCCCGGGCGGGATCGTCACTTCCCAGCCGCCCTTGACAGTGGCGGTATGGGCGAACGCATCCTTGTTGACCCATTCGACGGTATCGCCGACCTTGGCGTTGACCGTAGCCGGCGAGAACACCAGCTTGTCGATGGTGACCGTTATGGTTTCGGCTCGTGCCGGCAGCGCCGATGCGGCAAGCACCAGCATGGCGGCCCAGAGACAGCGTTTGGGCGACATGGCGGTCGCCTCACTTCAGCGTCGAGGCGACATGCTCGGCATGCTGCTCGTGGCCCTGAAACAGCTTGAGGCCGGTTTTCAGCAGGCTCTTCAGTTCGGCGTTGGAAGCCGAGGGGATCAGCAGCGTCTCCAGCGCGCCGTTGACCTGCTTGTGGTAGGCCACCTCGTTATCGATATAGGCCTTGTCGAAGGCGGCGCCGTCGAGCTTGGCGAGCCTGGCCCGCTCCTGCCCGGCCGCCTCGGCCAGCGCCTGGCTGGTGGGGTTGTCCTCCGGCGTCACTTTCAGTTTCTTGACCAGGTCGAGCGCCTGCGCGTTCACGGCCTCATGGTCGCGGACCATGCCGTCGGCGAAGTCGCGCACCTCCTGGTTCTTCGACTTGGAAAGCGCGAGCTTGGCCGCCTCGACGTCCAGCGCGCCGGCCGTATAGGCGATGTGCGCGATCTGCGGATCGGTCGGCTTGTCGGCTGCCTGCGCGAAGCTTGCCGAGGCTGCGAACAGGCAAAGCGCGGCCGTGGCCGCGAGCGGGCGAATGAACATGGAAACCTCCTTGGAAGCCCGGGCCGCGCGGGTTGCCGGGCGCATTTTGTCAACGGACACCGATTGGATGCGGGCGGCGGCGCTACGTTCCCGAAAAATCAGCCCGGGAAAAAATCAACTCGGGAATCCCAGCCGCCTCATCACCGCCGCCGTCAGGCGCTCGCAGCGCCGGCCGGCGAAGGGAAAGGCGTCGAGCAGCACCGGACCGATCTGCTCGTCCAGTTGCCGGCGCACCAGAACGCGGGCGCGGTGCAGCCTGGTCTTGACCGTCTCGGGCCGGATGCCCAGCACCTCGGCGGTCTCCTCCATGCTCAGCCCTTCGATCACGCGGGCGACGAAAACGGCCCGGTAGATATCGGGCAGGTTGTCCGTCGCCTTCTCGACCAGTTGCAGGATCTGTCTTTGCGCCATGGTGCGTTCCGGGTCGTCGCTGGCAGAATTGAGCGGAAACGGGATGATGTGGGCCTCTGCCGCAGGCTGGCGGAACGGCATCACCGCCCGCTCGCGACGCCGCCTCGTGCGCAGGCGGCCGAGCGCCTCGTTGATGACGATACGCGAAAGCCACGTCGAAAGAGAGGCTTCGCCGCGAAAGCTGCCGAGATGCATGAAGGCGCGGACATAGGCTTCCTGCACGATGTCCTCGGCCTCGGCGTCGTTGCGCACAACGCCGCGCGCGATGCGGTAGAGGCGCTGGTTGTGCCGCTGCATGATGATGCGGAAGGCGTCGGCGTCTCGCGCCTGGGCGCGCCGCACCAGTTCCATGTCGCCGGCAGCGGCGGCGATCGCCGTGCTTTCCCGTGGCTTGCTTTCCTGCGGCTGGGCCATCCGCCTTCTCCTTTTCGAGCATAGATCGGATGCGCGGCCGGCGAAAAGGTTCCCGGTCCAGCCGCACGCGACGTGCAGTCGCTCGAATAGGCGTGAGCGGTCAGGAAGCGACGCGCGGCCGCCCGGTCGCCGTCGCCACGATGAAGGCTTCCACGAAGCTGCGCTCATTCTCGATGGTGGCGACGCGGATGTCGCGGGCGATCTCGATGCGGGCCTGGTCGGTGCCGGCACGCTCGGCAAGTTCTGCGGCGACGGCGCGGATATGGATCTCGGCCGCCGCCATGGCCTCCTCCTCCGTCTCGAAATCCTCCAGGTGCTCGCCGGCATTGAGCCGGAAAAGCCCGATCTCGGGCTGGCTGACGCGGGCCTCGGCCGACATGCAGACCTGCCCCACCACGGCGCCCAGCGCGTTGGCCACGTCGGCATGCTCGGCGATCACGCAGGAATTGCCGACCAGCCGCGGCAGGCCGGCATAGTGCAGGTGCGCCGAGGCGCCGAG
>DAOKZN010000193.1:0-5091 GCA_035325625.1 Mesorhizobium sp.
ACGAGACCTTCTGGACCTACATACCCCACTTCATCCATTCGCCCTTCTACGTCTATGCCTACGCCTTCGGCGACTGCCTGGTGAACTCGCTCTATGCCGTCTACCAGAACGCCGAGCGCGGCTTCCAGGAGAAGTATTTCGAGATGCTGCGCGCCGGCGGCACCAAGCACCATTCCGAGCTCTTGAAGCCCTTCGGCCTCGATGCGTCCGACCCCGCCTTCTGGCAGATCGGCCTCAGCGTCATCGGCAACCTGATCGACGAGCTGGAAGCGCTTGATTGATTTCCGCGACGGAGCGGGAATTGCCCTCTCGCCCGGCCGGGCGAGAGGGCGTTTTTAACCGAAAGATGGACGAACGTGTCCTTGCCTGACTTTCCCTTCGCCCTCTTCCGCGACGACCTCGCCGGCAGCGAGGTGCTGTTCGAGCAGCCGTCGTCGATCATCGTGGCCGACGACGAAAGTTCCTTCGAGCCGGCATTGCAGGCGGCCGAGGCCGCGCAGGCGGCCGGCAAGTGGCTGGCCGGCTATCTCTCCTACGAGGCCGGCTATCTGCTGGAGCCGAAGCTCGCCCCGCTGCTGCCCGGCGGCCGGCGCGCTCCGCTCGTCTGCCTCGGCGTGTTCGACGCCCCGACCGACCGCGTCCCGCCGCGCCGGCCGCAGCCCGCCACCAACGGCCCCATCTTCGACGCGCGCGCCACATGGTCCTTTCCGGACTACGAGAAGCGCTTTTCGCGCCTGCACCGCCATCTGCGCGAGGGCGACTGCTACCAGGGCAACCTGACCTTCCCCGTGCGCGCCCAATGGTCGGGCGATCCGCTGGCCGCATTCGACGCGCTGACCGCCCGCCAGCCGGTGCGCCATGGCGCGCTGGTCGCGCTCGACGGGCCGGTGGTGCTGTCGCGCTCGCCGGAGCTGTTCTTCAAGGTCGATGCCGAAGGCTGGATCGAGACGCTTCCGATGAAGGGCACCGCCCCGCGCGGCGCGACGAAGGAGGAAGACGAGCGGCTGAGAGAGTTCCTGCGCGCCGACGAGAAGAACCAGGCCGAGAACCGCATGATCGTCGACCTGTTGCGCAACGACATCTCGCTCGTCAGCGAGGTCGGCTCGCTCGACGTGCCCGAGCTGTTCCGCATCGAGACCTATCCGACCCTGCACCAGATGGTGAGCCGGGTGCGGGCGAAGCTGCTGCCCGGCCTGTCCATCAGGCGCATATTCGCGGCGCTTTTCCCCTGCGGCTCCATCACCGGCGCGCCAAAGATCCGCGCCATGGAAATCCTGCACGAGCTGGAGGGCACCCCGCGCGACGTCTATTGCGGCGCCATCGGCTGGATCGCGCCGAACGGCACCATGCGCTTTTCGGTGGCTATCCGCACCATTTCGCTCTTCCCCGACGGAGAAGCCGTCTACAATGTGGGCGGCGGCGTGGTGTTCGATTCAACCGCCGAGGAGGAATATGCAGAGTGCCTGCTGAAAGCGCGCTTCGCGACGGGGTCGGCCCCGGCCTCGGGCTGATCGAAACCCTGCGCTGGCAGCCGGGGAACGGCTTCGTGCGCCTCGACCGGCATCTGGCCCGGCTCGGGGCCTCGGCGCATGCGCTCGGCCTCGACTTCGATCCGCACCGGATCGTCCCGGCTCTGGAAGACACGGTCGGGGAAAGCGCAAATGCGCTGCGCGTGCGCCTGCTGCTGTCGCGCAACGGCCATGCCGAGGTTTCGGCGCATCCTTACGAGCCGCTGCCGGAAGGCAGGACATGGACCCTGCGGCTGGCGCGGCGCACGCGGCTTTCCTCGTCCGATCCGCTGCTGCGCCACAAGACCAGCCGGCGCGACGCCTATGTGCGGGCCCGCGCCGAATACGGCCCGGCGGAGGCCGACGAGGTGCTGCTGGCCAACGAGCGCGGCGAGCTGTGCGAAGGCACCATCACCACCCTGTTCGCCGATTTCGGCGACGGCGTGCTGGCCACGCCACCGCTGGAATGCGGCCTTCTGGCGGGCGTGCTGCGCGCCGAAATGCTGGAGGAGGGCCGCGCCCGCGAGGCCGTATTCGGCCCGCAGGAGCTGAAATCCGCCGCGGCCGTCTTCGTCGGCAATTCGCTGCGCGGGCTGATCCCGGCGCGCCTCGCCTGATGCGGATGTTGCCCGCAGGGCCGGCGCGCGCTATCCCGGCTGCAGAACATCGAAGGCAAGCCGCGTGACCATCCTGCCCGCCCATACGCCCTATGACGGCTCGTCGAGGCCCTTCACCATCGGGCTGAAGCCGCTCGACCCGGTCGAGTGGATCGAGGTGGACGGCCACCTGCTGGCGCATCTGGAGGAAAAGCGCCGGCTCTACCGGGAACTGCCCGAAAAGGTGTTCGTCGAGCAGCCCGGCACGCGCGAGGCCCAGCGCGAGGTGCTGGACCTCGTCGAGGCTCATCTTCTGGCGCATCATTCCGCCACCCACCGCAGCACCGGCGCGGGCGTGGCGGTGGTCGGCGCGGAAGAAGACACGCCGGTCTTCGAGGCGCCGCTGGCGACGGCCTCCCTGCTGGTGCAGGAGGACCTGATCCTGATGCGCCGGCACGAGGACGGTTGGCGGCTGGACGCCGGCGCGCTGTGCTTTCCCTCCTCCTGGTCGCTGGCGGAGAAATTCGGCCGCCCGCTGCAGGAGATCCACCGCCCTGTGCCGGGCTTCGGCCCCGGCACGCGGCCCGACCTGCTGATCGCGCGCATGTTCGACAATCTCGCCGTCGAGCAGCCGGTGCAGCGCTTCAACTGGTCGGTGCAGGCGAACGACGCGCTCTATCACCCGCTGTCGGACCGTGAGCGCGACGTGCGCGCCGCCACGCGCCCCTCCGGCTTCGCCGATGGCGACGTGGACGCGCACGCCTTCCTGCGCGTGGAGAGGCAGACCCTGCGCAAGCTGCCGGCCTCCGGCGACATCCTCTTCACCATCCGCATCCATCTCGACCCGATCAAGGTGCTGGCCCGGCATCCCGACCGCAAGGCGCTGGCTACCGCCTTCGCCGCCCAGCTCATGGCGCTGGACGAAGCCCAGCTCGACTACAAGGGCCTGACCGCCGACCGCGACCGGCTGGTCGCCAGGCTGGAGCAGATGGCGGCAGCCTGATCGCGCCTCGCGCTTTTTTCTGGCGTGCGACAACAATCTGTGATTTTAGCGCGCCACTATCGGCAAAGCCGCACAACCCCACGGAGAACGCGATAAATGGCGAATGAGGAATGGCCCGTCCACGGTGAGATAACCGGCCCACTCGTCATGATCGGCTTCGGCTCGATCGGACGCGGCGCCCTGCCGCTCATCGAACGCCATTTCAGGTTCGACAAATCGCGCATGGTCGTGATCGACCCCAGCGCGGAAAACCGCAGGCTGCTGGACGAGCGCGGCATCGCCTTCGTGCAGAAGGCGGTGACGAAGGACAATTACCGGGAGCTGCTCACGCCGCTGCTGACGACGGGCGGCCAGGCCTTCTGCGTCAACCTGTCGGTGGACACCGGCTCGGTGGACCTGATGCGGCTCACCCGCGAACTCGGCGCCCTCTATGTCGACACGGTGGTCGAGCCGTGGCTCGGCTTCTATTTCGACGCCGACGCGGACAACGCCTCGCGCACCAACTACGCGTTGCGCGAAAGCCTGCTGGCGGAAAAGCGCCGCAAGCCGGGCGGCACCACCGCCGTCTCCACCTGCGGCGCCAATCCGGGCATGGTCTCCTGGTTCGTCAAGAAGGCGCTGGTCGAGCTCTCCCGCGACCTCGGCCTCGATTTCGAGGAGCCGGCCCAGCACGACCGCGAAGGCTGGGCGCGGCTGATGCGGCGAGCCGGGGTCAAGGGCGTCCACATTGCCGAGCGCGACACCCAGCGCGCCAGGAAGCCCAAGCCGATGAACGTGTTCTGGAACACCTGGTCGGTCGAGGGCTTCGTCGCGGAAGGCCTGCAGCCGGCCGAACTGGGCTGGGGCACGCACGAGAAATGGATGCCCGCCAACGCCAGGGAACACAGCCAGGGCTGCAAGGCGGCCATCTATCTGGAGCAGCCCGGCGCCAACACCCGCGTGCGTAGCTGGTGCCCGACGCCCGGCGCGCAATACGGCTTCCTCGTCACCCACAACGAAGCGATCTCGATCGCCGATTTCTTCACCGTACGCGGCGATGACGGCGCGGTGCTCTACCGCCCCACCTGCAACTATGCCTACCACCCCTGCAACGACGCGGTGCTGTCGCTGCACGAGATGTTCGGCGCCGCCGGCAAGGCGCAGCCGGTGCAGCACGTGCTGGACGAGGACGAGCTGGTGGACGGCGCCGACGAGCTCGGCGTGCTGCTCTACGGCCATGAAAGGAACGCCTACTGGTACGGCTCCCAGCTTTCGCTGGAAGAGGCGCGCAGGCTGGCGCCCTACCAGAACGCCACCGGCCTCCAGGTCACCTCCGCCGTGCTCGCCGGCATGGTCTGGGCGCTGGAGAACCCCGAAGCCGGCATCGTCGAGGCCGACGAGACCGACTATCGCCGTTGCCTCCAGATACAATCCCCCTATCTCGGCCCCCTGAAGGGTTACTACACCGACTGGACGCCGCTCGAAGGGCGGCCCGGCCTGTTTCCGGAAGACATCGACGCCGCCGATCCGTGGCAGTTCCGCAACATACTGGTGCGATAGCGGACAGGGCCGCCGGCCCCGGTCTCTTGCAATCCCCTCCAAATAGAGGGATTGAAAACGGGCGGACCGAGGAGAGGATATTTCACCATGAACTTTGCGCGCACAGTGCTTTCGGCCGGCTTCGCGGCGGCCGCCGCAGCCGCTCTTGCCGGCTGCACCACCCCGGGCCCGGCGGAACCGCCGATCGCAGCGGCTCCCAAGGGCGTGGAGGGCTCGTGGATCGACGCCCAGGGCACCGGCCTTTCGACGCTCTCGGGCGGTCGCTTCCAGACGGTCGCCACCGACACCGGCCAGAAGCTCGCCGACGGCAGCTACAGCATGACCGGCACGGCATCGGTGGAGATCCACGGCACCTCGCTGATCCGCCAGTCGCCGATCGCCTTCAACTGTCTGCTGGTTTCCACCAGCCAGCTCAACTGCACCTCCGCAACCGGGCAGAACTTCG
>DAOKZN010000194.1:0-5038 GCA_035325625.1 Mesorhizobium sp.
TCCTTCTCCGGCGGCTGGCGCATGCGCGTGGCGCTCGCCGCGGTGCTGTTTTCCGAGCCGGACCTGCTGCTCCTGGACGAGCCGACCAACTATCTCGACCTGGAAGGCACGCTCTGGCTGGAGAACTACGTCGCCAAATATCCGCACACGGTGCTGCTCATCAGCCACGACCGCGACCTGCTCAACCGCGCGGTCAATTCCATCGTCCACCTCGACCGGCAGAAGCTGACCTTCTGGCGCGGCGGCTACGACCAGTTCGAGCGGCAACTGGCCGAGCAGTGGGAGTTGCAGGAAAAGGGCCGCGTCAAGCAGGAGGCGCAGCGCAAGCACCTGCAATCCTTCGTCGACCGATTCCGCGCCAAGGCTTCCAAGGCCCGGCAGGCGCAGTCGCGCATCAAGGCGCTGGAGAAGATGAAGCCGATCGCCGCCGTCGTGGACGATACGGTGAGGCCGTTTTCCTTCCCCGAGCCGGTCAAGACGGTCGCCTCGCCGATCATCGCGCTGAACGGCGTCGATGTCGGCTACGAAGCCGGAAAGCCGGTGCTGAGGAAGCTCGACTTGCGCATCGACAACGACGACCGCATCGCGCTGCTCGGCGCCAACGGCAACGGCAAGTCCACCTTCGCCAAGCTGCTGGCCGGCCGGCTGAAGGCGGAGGCGGGCACGATGACGGTGGCGCCCGGCCTCAAGGTGGCGATCTTCGCCCAGCACCAGATGGACGACCTGCGGCCGGAGGAGAACGCCTACGAGCATGTGCGCCGGATGATGCCGGACGCGCCGGAAGCGAGGGTCAGGGCGCGGGTGGCCCAGTTCGGCCTTTCGACCGAGAAGATGAACACGCCGGCCAAGGACCTGTCCGGCGGCGAGAAGGCGCGGCTCTTGATGGGGCTGGCGGCCTTCGAGGGGCCGAACCTGTTCATCCTCGACGAGCCGACCAACCACCTCGACATCGATTCGCGCGAGGCGCTGGTCTATGCGCTGAATGATTTTCCGGGCGCGGTGATCCTCGTTTCGCACGACCGGCACCTGCTGGAGGCGACCGCCGACCGGCTGTGGCTGGTCAAGGACGGCACGGTCAAGCCCTATGACGGCGACCTGGACGACTACAAGACGCAGGTGACCGGCGTTTCCGCCGACCGGCGCGAGAAGCGCGAGGCGGAAAAGGCCTCCAAGGCCGACCGCCGCCGCGAGGCCGCCGCCCGCCGCGCGGCGCTGGAGCCGCTGGCCAAGCAGATCCGCGCCACGGAAGGGCTGATGGAGCGCCTGCGCAAGCGCATCGACCTGATCGAGGACGAGCTTGCCAATCCCGCGCTCTACGAGAAGGACCCGATCAAGGCGACGCGTCTGGCCAAGGAGCGCTCCGAGCTGTCGGGGCAGTTGAACGGCCATGAGGAGAGATGGCTGGAGATGTCCGCCGAATATGAGGAAGGCATCGCCGAATAGGCCGGGTTGAGGTGCCTTGCCTGGTACTATCCGCTGGCGACGCAACGCGCTAAAAAAACGGCATGAACCAGCACGCCGAGCTCAAGATCGGGCATTCCGCCTGCCCGCACGACTGCCCGTCCACCTGTGCGCTGGACGTGGAACTGGTCGGCGACAACCGCATCGGCCGCATCCACGGGGCAAGGGCCAACAGCTACACGGCCGGCGTGATCTGCGCCAAGGTCGCCCGCTATGCCGACCGCGTCCACCATCCGGACCGGCTGCTGAAGCCGCTGGTGCGCGCCGGCGCCAAGGGCGACGGGCAATGGAAGGAGGCGAGTTGGGAAGCCGCGCTCGATCTCGTCGCCGAGAAATTCGATGCGGCCGAGGAAAAATACGGTTCCGAGACGGTGTGGCCCTATTTCTATGCGGGCACCATGGGTCTCGTGCAGCGCGACGGCATAGACCGGCTGCGGCACGCCAAGAAATATTCCGGCTTCTTCGGCTCCATCTGCACCAATCTGGCCTGGACCGGCTGGATGATGGGCACCGGCGCGCTGCGCGGCGCCGACCCGCGCGAGATGGCGAAATCCGACTGCGTGGTGATCTGGGGCACCAATGCCGTGGTCACGCAGGTCAACGTGATGACGCACGCCATCCGCGCCCGCAAGGAGCGCGGGGCGAAGATCGTCGTCATCGACATCTACGAGAACGCCACGGTCAAGCAGGCCGACATGGGGCTGGTGCTGAAGCCCGGCACCGATGGCGCGCTGGCCTGCGCGGTCATGCATGTGCTGTTCCGCGACGGGCTGGCCGACTGGCCCTATCTCGAAAGATACACCGACGACCCGAAGGGGCTGGAAGCGCATCTCGCCACCCGCACGCCGCAATGGGCCGCCGCCATCACCGGGCTTTCGGTGGAGGAGATCGAGGCCTTCGCCCGGCTGATCGGCACCACCAAGCGCACGTTCTTCCGGCTCGGCTACGGCTTTTCACGCCAGCGCAACGGCTCGGTCAACATGCACGCGGCGCTTTCGGTCGCCGCCGTCACCGGCTGCTGGCAATATGAGGGCGGCGGCGCCTTCCACTCCAATTCCGGCGTGCTGAAATTCAACACCGACATGCTGGAAGGCACGCGGCTGCGCGACCCGAAGATCCGCCATCTCGACCATTCGCGCATCGGCCCGGTGCTGGTCGGCCGCGAAGATGCGCTCTATGGCGGCCCGCCGGTCACGGCCATGCTGATCCAGAACACCAACCCGGCCAATGTCGCGCCAGAGCAGCGGCTGGTGAAGCAGGGGTTCCTGCGCGAGGATCTGTTCACCTGCGTGCACGAGCAGTTCATGACCGACACGGCCAAGCTTGCCGACGTGGTGCTGCCGGCAACCATGTTCCTGGAGCATGACGACATCTACAAGGCCGGCGGCAACCAGCATGTGCTGCTGGGCCCCAAGCTGATCGAGCCGCCGGAAGGCCCGCGCACCAACCATTTCGTCATCGAGGAACTGGCCGGGCGGCTTGGCGTGGCACACATGCCGGGCTTCGGCCTGACCGAGCGGCAGCATATCGACATCATGCTGTCGAAGAAGGGCCTCGGCACCTTCGACACTTTCCGCGAGGAGCGCTGGGCCGACCTCCAGCCCGCCTTCGAGGACGCGCATTTCCTCAACGGTTTCGGCCATCGCGACGGCAAGTTCCGCTTCCGCCCGGACTGGACCGGCCAGGCCGCGCCCAACCGGCCACCGCAGAGCATGGGCATATTCGGCCCGTATGGCCGGCTTCCGGAGTTTCCGGATCACGTCGACCTGATCGAGGTGGCGGATGCGGAGCATCCGTTCCGGCTGGCGACCTCGCCGGCGCGCAACTTCCTCAACTCCTCCTTCACGGAGACCCCGGTGTCGAAGGCCAAGGAAGGAAGGCCGCAGCTTCTCATCCATCCCGAGGATGCGGCCGCGCTTTCGATCAGGGACGGCGACCGGGTCGAGGTGGGCAACATGCGCGGCGAGGTGGTGCTGCACGCCACATTCTTCGCCGGGGTGCGGCGCGGCGTGGTGATCGCCGAGGGCGTGTGGCCGAACAGCGCGCATGAGCGCGGCGAGGGCATTAACGTGCTGACCGGCTCCGATGCGCCGGCGCCCTATGGAGGGGCCGCCGTGCACGACAGCAAGGTATGGGTGCGCGCGGCGGCGTGAGCCGCGAGGCGAGGCTGTCTCGTCAGTTTAGATCGCGCGGCCGCAGGAAATCCGTCAACCTGGCGGAGCGTTCGCCGAGATCGGCCCAGGTGCCGTCCACGTCCAGGCTCGCCAGCCCCGCGGTCGGAAACTTGGCGGCAAGCCGCTGCATGGCAGCGGGATCGGAATCGGGCCGCGCAATCTCCCGGGCCAGCATTTCCAGCCCCGGATTGTGGCCGATCACCAGCAGGCAGCGCACCTTGTCCCCGGTCTTGTGGATTTCGGCCAGTATGTCGCGCGGGTCCGCTTCATAGATCGTATCGGTGAAGCGTGCCTCGCATGGCGGGGCGGGCCATTGCGATGTCACCAGCTCCCATGTCTGGCGCGTGCGGACCGATGCCGAGACCAGTGCCAGGTCGGCGATCCAGCCGCGCCGTGCCATCTCCGCGCCCATCAGCCGTGCCGCCTTCGCGCCGCGCGGGGCCAGCGGACGCTCGAAATCCGGCAGGGCCGGGTCGTCCCAGCTCGACTTGGCATGGCGCAGCAGAAGCAGGCGGCGCATCGCGGTTGAAGCTCAGGGCGTGAAGCGCGCCAGCGCTTCGAGATCGACGGCATCGCGCAGCGCCCCGGGCGAGAAGACCGAGCCGTCCCCGCCGGCAGGGTCTTCGGCCAGGCCGGAGAACACCGCCCGGCCGCCTTCCATGCGGACCTTCTCCTCCGCCACCAGCCGGAGCGCCTTGGGGTAGAGCCGATGCTCGGCCTTCAGCACGCGCGCGGCAAGCGCCTCCTCGTCGTCGCCGAGCATCACCGGCACGGCCGCCTGCGCGATGATCGGGCCGTCGTCCATCTCAGGGGTGACGAAATGCACCGTGCAGCCATGCACGCGCATGCCCGCCTCCAGCGCGCGGCGGTGCGTGTCCAGGCCCTTGAAGGAGGGCAGCAGGGCAGGGTGGATGTTGATCATGCGGCCCTGCCACTTCTCCACGAAGGGCGTGGTCAGCAGCCGCATGTAGCCGGCCAGCGCCACGATCTCGGCGCCGAGATCGCTGAGTGCTGCGTCGATGGCGCGGTCGTGCGCCTTCCTGTCCGGATGGTCGGCACGGGCGACGACCTGCGTGCGCACCCGCCGTGCCGCGGCGATGCCGAGCCCGGCGGCGTCCGCCTTGTCGGAAATGACGCCGACGATCTCGGCCGGATAGTCCGGGTCGGCCGCCGCCGCGATCAGCGCGCCCATGTTGGAGCCGCGACCGGAAATCAGGATGGCGACGCGTTTCCTGCGCAAGGTGCTCATAGGCCGATCGAGCCCCGGTAGAGCACGCCGGCATCGCGGCGCGGCACGATCCGCCCGATGGGCGTCACCGTCTCGCCGGCCTCCTGGAGCACGGCGGCGACCTGCGCGGCCTGGCCGGACGCCACCGCCACCACCATGCCGATGCCGCAGTTGA
>DAOKZN010000195.1:0-5028 GCA_035325625.1 Mesorhizobium sp.
CGCCCTCGTCGGTGTCGAGCACCTTGTTGAGAACATCCGCGCCCTTCGACGCCGTTGCCTCGACGATGCGGCCTTCCTCGAAGCGGACGGAAATCTCGTCGATCAGCGTGCCCTGGTAGGACAGCGGCTTGGTGGACGAGACGCGGCCGGAAACGCGGCGCGCATGCGGCGTGGTGAACACCTCCTCGGTCGGGATGTTGGGGTTGCACACGATGCCGTTCTTGGCGGGCGCGGCGCCGCCCATCCACTCGTGCCCGTCGGCCAGCCCCACCGTCAGGTCGGTGCCCGGCCCGGTGAAGTGCAGCGCGTGGAACCTGTGGCCGTTCAGCCATATGGTCCGCTCCTTGAGCGCCGCATTGTGCGCGGCCCAGGCGCCGATCGGATCGTCGCCGTCGACGCGGCTGGCGGCGAAGATGGCATCGGCCAGCCTCGCCACGGCCCGGTCGTCGCTGTCGCCGGGGAACACCTGCTTGGCCCAGGCCAGTTCGGGGTAGGCCACGATGTTCCAGTTGATGTCGAAGCCGGTGATCTTCTCCAGCGCCGGCTGGTAGGCGGTGGAATTGGCCTTGTTGGCGCGCGCCACCCTGGACGGGTCCTGGCCTGACAGAAGCGAGGGATCGTCGCCGCGCACGGCAAGGCGCGCGGCATTGCTGGAAAAAGCCTTGGCCATGCCCTCGTAGAGCCAGCCGGCGGCGCGGTCGAAGCTGGCGTCCGAGCCGTAGCGGAAGCGCGCCAGCGTGATCTCGTCGTCGGAGAAGATCGGCGTCACCAGCCCGGCGCCGGCCTTGTAGGCGTGCTCCACGATGCGGCGCGTCAGCGGCAGGGCGGCGATGGAGGAGGTCAGCACCACGTCCTGCCCCGGCTGGAGCTGCAGCCCGACCTTGATCGCCACCTCCGCCAGCCGGTCCAGCTTCACCGGGTCGATGGAAGCGGAAAAGTCGCGTTCGTGGGTGGTCATGCTGAACCTGCCATTGTCGAGGAGTGGATCGCTGCATCCTACATAGACCTGCCTCGCCTCGCTTTCCACCGTGAACGCCGGCCGATCCGGCGGCTGGCACAATCGAAACCGGGAGAACCGGCGGAAACCCGGATTGCCTCGGATGCGGAGGCTTTTATTGTGCGGTGCAATGAAACCTGCTCCGCCCTCTGCGCTCCGTCTCGCCATCGGCGGCATGGTGGCGATGGCCGTCGCCATGGGCATCGGCCGCTTCATCTACACGCTGATCCTGCCCGGCATGATGGAGGAACTAAACCTCAGCGCCGCCGGCGCCGGCTGGATCGCCTCGGCGAACTATCTCGGCTACCTCGCCGGCGCGCTGGCCTCGGCCGGCGGCTGGGCCCACGGCCGCGAGCGTTTCGTCATGCTTGCCGGCCTCGGTGCCACCGCCCTGCTTGCCGGCCTGATGGGCATGACCGACTGGATGCCGGCCTTCCTCGTTATCCGTTTCCTGGCCGGCGTGGCCAGCGCCTTCGTCCTGATCTTCCTTTCCAGCATCGTCATGAGCCACATGGCGGCCCTCGGCCGTCCCGACCTGCAGGCGGCGCATTTTGCCGGGGTGGGGGCGGGCATCGCGCTCTCTTCGGCGCTCATGGCCGTGCTGGTCGCCCTTCACTCCGGCTGGCGGGCCGGCTGGTTCCTGGCCGCCGCCGTTTCGGCGCTGGGCTTCGTGCCGGTCGCAAGGCTGATCGACCGGGGCCCGCCGGCGCATGGGCAAGCCGCAAGGGAGCCGGCCCTGGCCTGGAGCGCGCCGCTGATCAAGGTGATCGTCGGCTACGGCCTTTTCGGCATCGGCTACGTCGTCACCGCCACCTTCCTCATCGCCATCGTGCGCCAGCAGGGCGGCGGCGGCGTGTTCGAGGCGATGGTGTGGCTGGCCACCGGCGTCGCGGTGGTGCCCTCGCTGTGGCTGTGGCAGGGCCCGGTCCGGTGCCTCGGGCTGCACGGGGCCTATCTTGCGGCCTGCGCGGTCGAGGCGGTCGGCGTCGCCGCCAGCGTGTCGATGGGCGGCACGGCCGGCCCGCTGCTGGGCGGCGTGCTCCTGGGGCTGACCTTCATCGCCCTGACCGCGCTCGGGCTCCAGGCCGGGCGGCTGCTCGCGCCCGCCGCGCCGCGTCGCGTGCTGGCGCTGATGACGGCCTCCTTCGGCGTCGGCCAGATCGTGGGGCCGATCGCGGCCGGCATGCTGGCCGAGCGCTCGGGGAGCTTCTTTCTGCCTTCCCTGGCGGCGGCGGCCGTGTTGATGATGTCGGGGCTGATCGTGTGGTCTGCCACGGGAAAAAGCCCGGCCAATGGAGCCGGCCGCGGATGACGGCAATGTCGCGGATGACGACAATGTAATGTGCGCGAAGGCGCGCAAACCATTCCTTTGCCGCAAAAACTGTGACTTGATGCCGGCGAATCGCCATCGCCGCACGCCCCTTTCGGCGTGCGCCATCAAGGGATAGCTCCGTGTTCGTATCCTTCTTCCCGCAGCCGAAGCTGTTCTTCGCCTCGGCCGCCCTGTGGACCCTTGCGGGGGTGCTGTTCTGGTTCTTCGGCGGCGAGCAGCTTGGCGCCGTCTTCGGCCTGCCGCCCGCGCCGGCCGGGGCGCCACCGGTTCTGGGCGTGCCGATGTTCTGGACCGCGCCGTTTCTGTGGTTCTACATCTATTTCGGCTTCATGGTCGGCGCCTTCTACCTGTTCTGGCGCTTCTACGCCAACCATCCCTGGCAGGACTGGTCGATCCTCGGCTCGGCGCTGATCCTGTTCTCCACCTATCTGGGCGTGCAGATGTATGTCGCGCTCAACAACTGGCGCGGGCCCTTCTTCGACCTGTTCCAGAAGGCGATCACCACCGGCGGCTCGGTGAGCCCGGACGAACTCTATTCGATGTTCTGGATCTATGCCTGGATCGGCATGAGCGCCATGGCGCTGTTCGTGGCCACGCGCTTCTTCGTCAGCCACTACATCTTCCGCTGGCGCACGGCCATGAACGACTACTACATGGCCCATTGGGAAAGGCTGCGCCATATCGAGGGCGCCTCGCAGCGCGTGCAGGAAGACACGATGCGCTTCTCCACCACCATGGAAGGGCTGGGCGTGGCGCTGGTCGATTCGGTGATGACGCTGATCGCCTTCCTGCCGCTTCTGGCCCAGCTTTCCTCGCATGTCACCGCCCTGCCGCTGATCGGCAACATTCCCTATTCGCTGGTGGTGGCGGCGGTGTTCTGGTCGATCTTCGGCACGGCCCTGCTCATGGTGGCCGGCATCCGGCTGCCGGGGCTGGAGTTCAAGAACCAGCGCGTCGAGGCCGCCTACCGCAAGGAGCTGGTCTATGGCGAGGACGACGAGGCGCGGGCCCAGCCGCCCACCGTGAAGGAGCTGTTCGCCCATGTGCGGCGCAACTATTTCACGCTCTATTTCCACTACGCCTATTTCAACGTGTTCCGCTCCGGCTTCCAGCAGGCCGACGCCATCTTCTCCAGCGTCATCCTCATCCCCACCATCGCGGCGGGCGCCATCACCATGGGCGTCTGGCAGCAGATCGCCACCGCCTTCAGCCAGGTGTCGTCGTCCTTCCAGTATCTGGTCAACGCCTGGCCGACGATCGTCGAGCTCCTGTCGATCTACAAGCGCCTGCACGCCTTCGAGGCGACGCTGGAGGGCGAGCCGCTGTCGAGCATCGACCGCGAGTTCCACGAGAGCGGAAGGGTGGAGGATTTCGCCTGACCCGGGCGGAAAGGGCCGGCAGGGAAGGGGCCGTTCGCGCCGAATTTCCCGGCCGCCCCCTTCCATGACGGCGAATTTCCGCTACAAGGCAGGCTCGACAAGGGCCCTTTTGCGGGCGGCAACGGCTTGAGCATGACCGACGACAGTTTCATCCGCGAAGTCAACGAAGAGCTTCGCAAGGACCAGGCCAAGGCGCTGTGGGACCGCTTCGGCCCAACCCTGATCGCCGCCGCCGCGCTGGTGGTGCTGGCCACGGCCGCTTTCGTCGGCTACCGCTACTGGCACGAGACGAGCGCCAACGCCTCGGGCGACGCCTTCTCGCAGGCGCTGCTCCTGGCCAATGGCGGCAAGGCCGACGAGGCGCTGGCCGCCTTCGAGCAGCTGGAGAAGGACGGCTACGGCGCCTATCCGCTGCTGGCGCGCATGCGCGCGGCCACCGTCAAGGCCGACAAGGGCGACATCGACGCCGCGGTCAAGGATTTCGACGCCGTCGCCGCGGACAACGCCATCCCCGCCTCGCTGCGCGACATGGCGCGGCTGCGCGCCGGCCTGCTGCTGGTCGATCACGGCTCCTATGCCGAGGTCTCGGCCCGCGTGGAGCAGCTTACCGACGACGCCAACCCGCTGCGCAGCACCGCGCGCGAGGCGCTCGGCCTGTCCGCCTGGAAGGAAGGCAGGGCCCAGGACGCGCTGAAGCTGTTCGAGCAGATCGCCGCCGACGACGGTGCGCCGCGCAACGTGCGCCAGCGCGCCACGCTGATGGCCGAACTGATCCGCGGCTCCGGCGACGCCAAGTCGGACAACGCGTCGTGACGGTCCCCCGTGTCGGTCGATGAGCTTCAAAGTCGCGATCATAGGCCGGCCTAACGTCGGCAAGTCCACGCTTTTCAACCGCCTTGCCGGCCGCAAGCTGGCGCTGGTCGACGATACGCCGGGCGTCACCCGCGACCGCCGCATCCACCCCGCCAAGCTCTACGACCTCGCCTTCGAGGTCATCGACACAGCCGGCTTCGAGGATGCGCCGGCCGCCAGCCTGCCCGGCCGCATGCGCGCCCAGACCGAGATCGCCATCCAGGAAGCCGACCTGATCTTCTTCCTGGTCGACGCCAAGGCGGGGCTGATGCCCGACGACCGCACCTTCGCCGAGGTGGTGCGCCGCTCCGGCAAGCCGGTGGTGCTGGTGGCCAACAAGGCCGAGGCGCGCGGCGCCCAGGCAGGCATGCTGGAGGCATGGGAACTGGGCCTCGGCGAGCCCATCCCGATCTCGGCCGAGCACGGCCAGGGCCTGCCCGACCTGCGCGACGCCGTCATCGCCGCGC
>DAOKZN010000196.1:0-5016 GCA_035325625.1 Mesorhizobium sp.
CGCCTGCCGGTTGCCGAGCGTGATGGTGCCGGTCTTGTCGAGCAGCAGCGTGTCGACGTCGCCCGCCGCCTCCACGGCGCGGCCCGACATGGCGAGCACGTTGAAGCGCACCAGCCGGTCCATGCCGGCGATGCCGATGGCCGAAAGCAGCGCGCCGATGGTGGTCGGGATCAGGGTGACGAACAGGGCGACCAGCGCCACGACGGGGATGGCGCCGCCGGCATAGGCGGCGAAGCTCGGAATGGTGACGACCGCCAGCACGAAGATCAGCGTCATGCCGGCCAGCAGGATGTTGAGGGCGATCTCGTTCGGCGTCTTCTGCCGCTGCGCGCCCTCCACCAGCGCAATCATGCGGTCGAGGAAGGTGGAGCCGGCCGCGGCGGTGATCCTCACCTTGATCTGGTCGGACAGCACCTGGGTGCCGCCGGTGACGGCGGAGCGGTCGCCGCCGGATTCGCGGATGACGGGCGCCGATTCGCCGGTGATCGCCGCCTCGTTGACCGAGGCGATGCCTTCGATCACCTCTCCGTCGGAGGGGATGATGTCGCCCGCCTCCACGACGACGAGGTCGCCGGCCTTCAGGCCGGTCGCCGGCACCAGATCGTAGGTCGAGCCGTCGGGCGCCAGGCGCTTGGCGTCGGTCTGGGTGCGCGTCCTGCGCAGGGCGTCCGCCTGCGCCTTGCCGCGCCCCTCGGCCACGGCTTCGGCGAAATTGGCGAAGAGCAGCGTGAACCAGAGCCACAGGATCACCTGGAAGGTGAAGCCGAGATGCGCGCCGCCGGTGGCGAGGTCGCGCAGGAACAGAAGCGTGGTCAGCCCCGCCACGATCTCCACCACGAACATTACCGGATTGCGGATCTGGATGCGCGGATGCAGCTTGGCGAAGGCCGAACGAACCGCCGGCCCTATGATTTCGGGGTCGAAAACGCTGATTTCCCTGGATTTGGCCATGATGTCCTCCTCTCAGAAAGTCTGGCCGGCCAGCATCGCCAGATGCTCGACCACCGGCCCGACCGCGAGCGCGGGGAAGTAGGTGAGGCCGCCGACGATCAGCACCACGCCGACCAGCAGGCCGACGAACAGGGTGCCGTCGGTGGGGAAGGTCCCGGCGGAGGCGGGCACGGTCTTCTTGACCGCCAGCGAACCGGCAATGGCCAGCACCGGCACGATGACCAGGAAGCGGCCCATCAGCATGGCGAGCCCGATGGTCACGTTGTACCAGGGCGTGTTGGCCGAAAGGCCGGCGAAGGCGCTGCCGTTGTTGGCGGTGCCGGACGTGTAGGCGTAGAGGACTTCCGAATAGCCGTGCGGGCCGGCATTGGCGAGCGACGAGAGCGCGCCCGGCAGCACGATGGCGACGGCCGTGAAGACGAGGATGGAGAGCGGCAGCGACAGCACCGCCAGCATCGTCATCTTGACTTCCTTGGCCTCGATCTTCTTGCCGAGATATTCGGGCGTGCGGCCGACCATCAGCCCGGCGATGAAGATCGCCAGGATGACGAACAGAAGCATGCCGTAGAGGCCGGCGCCGACACCGCCGACGATGACCTCGCCGAGCTGCATGTTGACGAGCGGGATCAGCCCGCCCAGCGGCATGAAGCTGT
The DNA here is from genome assembly GCA_035325625.1 of Mesorhizobium sp. GTDB lineage: Bacteria > Pseudomonadota > Alphaproteobacteria > Rhizobiales > Rhizobiaceae > Mesorhizobium. Next base: position 1,605 of record DAOKZN010000196.1, read on the forward strand.
CCAGCATGGCGTTCACCGCGCCGCAGGAGGCGGCGGTGGTCACCACCGCGAACAGCGCGGACATGGCGATGCCGAAGCGCACCTCCTTGCCCTCCATGTTGCCGCCGTCGATGCCGAGCGCGGCGAAGGCCGGATTGCCGCTCGCCTCCGCCCAGTAGGTCACGGCGACACCGGCGACGAAAAGGATGCCCATGGCGGCGAAGATCGCCCAGCCCTGGCGCTCGTCGCCGACCATGCGGCCGAACACGTTGGTCAGCGCCGCACTGATGGCGAAGATCGACACCATCTCGATGAGGTTTGTCAGCGCCGTGGGGTTCTCGAAGGGATGCGCCGAGTTGGCGTTGAAGAAACCGCCGCCATTGGTGCCGAGCATCTTTATGGCGAGCTGCGATGCGGTGGGCCCGACCGCGATGGTCTGCTTCGCGCCTTCGACGGTCGTGGCATCGACATAGGCGCCGAACGTCTGGGTGACGCCCTGGCTGACGTAGAAGAGCGCGCACAGGATGGAGAGCGGCAAAAGCACGTAGAGCGTGGAGCGCGTGAGGTCGGTCCAGAAATTGCCCACCGTGCGCGTCGAGGCGCGTGCAAAACCGCGGATCAGCGCCATGGCGATGGCGATGCCGGTGGCGGCCGACACGAAGTTCTGCACCGTGAGCCCCGCCATCTGCACGAGATAGCCCATCGTGCTCTCGCCGCCATAGCCCTGCCAGTTGGTGTTGGTGACGAAGCTGACGGCGGTGTTGAAGGAGGAATCGGGCGGGACCGCCGCCATGTGCATGGGGTTGAGCGGCAGCAGCCCTTGCAGGCGCTGCAGGCCGAAAAGCAGCACGAAGCCGGCCGCGTTGAAGGCCAGCATCGCCACCGTATAGGCCAGCCAGTGCTGCTCCTGCCGCTCGTCGACGCCGGCGCCGGCGTAGAGCAGGCGCTCGACGGGGCGCAGGACGGGGGAGAGGAATGTGTGCTCGCCGGCCATGACGCGCGTCACGTACCAGCCGAGCGGTCTTACCAGCGCAATGACGATCGCGCAGAAGAGCGCGATCTGAATCCAGCCGTTCACGGTCATGGCGATCCTCAGAAAATTTCGGGGCGGATGAGCGCGTAGACGAGGTAGACGAGGATGAGCGCGGCCACGAGGCCGCCTGCCGCATAGTCGAGCATCATGGGTTTCACCTCAGAGGCTTTCGCCGGCGATGCCGTAGAGGACCAGAAGGGCGAAGAAGCCGAGGCCGATCGCCAGCATGATGATGTCGAGCATCGCGCCGTTCTCCGGGCTCGTACGCCGTCCCGGAATCAGGCGAGGCGCAGAGCCGTGTTCACGCCGGGGAAATTGAGCGCAACGGCATATATTTTCGAGGGCGGACGCGGCCGCCTTTCATAGTATTTGCATATATGGGCCGGCCTCCCGCTTTCGGTCGCAGCGCGCATGGGCGCAATGGCCGCGGCGGGCGGAACGCCTCAATACCAGGCGTCCTGCTGCTCCGATTTCCGGCGGGCCATGAAATCCCTGAGCGCCTCGTCGATGCCCTGGTCGAGCGCGGGCGCCTCGTATTCGGCGAGCATCTTCTTCCACCTCGCATTGGCGCGGGTCGCGACGTCGGCCGAGCCGGCCGCCTGCCATTTCTCGAACGGCTCGTTGTCGGCGATGCCGGAATCCCAGAACGCCGTCTCGTAGTTGGCCATGGTGTGGCCGCAGCCGAAGAAGTGGTTGCCGGGTCCCACCTCGCGGAACGCGTCGAGCGCAAGCTGGTTGTCGTCCACCCTCACCCCGTCGAGATAGCTGTGCAGGGCGCCGCAGAAGTCGGCGTCCATGACGAACTTCTCGTAGGACATGGAAAGCAGCCCGTCGAGGAAGCCCGCCGCATGCAGGATGAAGTTGGCGCCGCAATGCACGGCCGCCAGCATCGACATGGTGCCCTCGGTCATGGCCTGCGCGTCCGGCAGCTTGGAGGTGGTGAAGTTGCCCGAGCAGCGCAGCGGCAGGCCGAGCCGGCGGGCAAGCTGCCCGACAACCATGGAGCCGATGGCCGGCTCCGGCGTGCCGAAGGTGGGCGAGCCGGAGCGCAGCGACATGGAGGACAGGAAATTGCCGAAGATCACCGGCGCGCCCGGCCGTTCCAGTTGCGTCAGCGCGCAGCCGGCCATGGTCTCGGCCAGCGACTGCGCGATCGCCCCGGCATTGGTCACCGGCCCCATGGCCCCGCCCAGGATGAACGGCACGACGACGGCGGCCTGGTTGGCGCGCGCATAGGCGCGCAGCGAAAGCGTCATGGTGCCGTCCCACACCAGCGGCGAATTGACGTTGACGTTGCCGAGGATGACGCAGTTCTTATCCACGAAATCGCGGCCGAAGACGATGCGGGCCATGTCGATGGAATCCTCGGCCCGGGATTCCGCCGTCACCGAACCCATGAAGGCGCGGTCGGAATATCTGATATGGGCATAGACCATGTCGAGATGGCGCTTGTTGACCGGCACGTCCACCGGCTCGCAGATGGTGCCGCCGGAATGGTGGAGCCAGGGCGAGGACTGCGCCAGCTTCACGAAGTTGCGGAAGTCCTCGATGGTGCCGTAGCGGCGGCCATGATCGAGGTCCATGACGAAGGGCGAGCCGTAGGCCGGCGAGAAGACCACGTTCCTGCCGCCGATCCTCACGGAACTGGCGGGGTTGCGCGCATGCTGGACGAACTCGGCCGGAGCGGTCTTCAATATCTCGCGCAGCATGCCCGGCTCGAACCTGACCAGCACGCCCTCCACCTTCGCGCCTGCCCGCTTCCAGTGGTCGAGGGCCACGGGATCGTCGCGGAACTCGATGCCGATCTCCGCCAGGATTCGGTCGGCGGTGTCCTCGATCCGGACAAGGTTCTCCTCCGACATCACGTCGTAGGCGGGAATGCCGCGCACGATATAGGGCCTGCCGTGCCCTTCCGCGCCGTGCGAGCGCAGCTCGCGCCGGGCGTTGCGCCCGCCCCGCTCGCGGCGGCGGCCGGCCTGGCTTTCCGTCTCGGCGGTCGCGTTCATGGCGAAGACCCTTCCTGCTTGCCGCATCGTGGCCCCGCACAGCCTGCCTCCTTCGTCCTGGCCCGGCAAGGCGCAAAAGCGTCATGGCAGGGCGGTTGCGCGCCGCCATGCGCTTTTGACCGGCGTCAAGGCCGCGGGCGCCTGCCCGTGAAAGGAAGCGTGCCGGGATCGGGGCCGTAGAAATGGGGCCGGGCCCGAGCTATTCTGGACCCGGAGCGACCGACATGGACCGCAAGAAACAGTTCAACATCGGCTATTTCATCTTCGCCATGCTCATGCTCGGCCTGTTCCAGATGTGGATGGCCTGGCGCGACGTGGCCCAGCTTTCCTACACCGACATGATGCACATGGTCGACGAGGGCAAGGTGGCCTCCGTCACCATCACCGAGACGAC
>DAOKZN010000197.1:0-5012 GCA_035325625.1 Mesorhizobium sp.
TCGTCGTGCGGCGCTTCGGCGCGCAGTTCGGCGGGCTGGAAGCCTATGCCGAGCATCTCGCCGGCGAGCTGAGCCAAGACCACGACCTCCACATATTCTGCCAGGAATGGGGCAGCGACCTGCCGCTGGCGCACACGGTGGTGCCCCGCATCCGGCACCTGCCGTCCTGGCTGAACCTCCTGCATTTTGCGCTGGCATGCCGCGGGCGCGTGCACGGCTTCGACCTCGTCCACTCGCACGAGAACGCCTGGCTGGGCGACGTGCAGACCGTGCATCTGATGCCGGCGCGCTACTCGCTGTTCCACCAGCGGCGGCGCAGCCGGCTCGCCATATGGACCAGCCCGCGCCTGCTTGGCTATCTGGCCATGGAGGCGGCGCGCTACCGCCCCCTGCCCCGGCGCGCGATCGTGCCGGTCTCACCGCTCACGCAGGCGCAGGTCGAGGCCGCCTATCCGCGCCATCCGCCCATGACGGTGATCCCGCCCGGCGTGCGCATGCCGGAGCGGCTGAGGGGCCGCGCCGAGGCGCGCGCCGCCCTCGGCCTGCCGCAGGACCGGCGCTATGCGCTGCTGATCGCGCACGACCCGGCCCGCAAGGGGCTGGATGCCATCCTGAAGGCGATGACGCTGCTGGACGGCGCCGTGGAGCTGATGGTCGTCGGGGGAGATAGCCGCACGCAAGACCGCACCCGCGAGGCCGCGGCCAGGGCCGGGCAGCCGGACAAGGTGCATTGCTGGCCGGCGCAGCGGGATCTGGCGCCGTTCTACGCCGCCGCCGACTTCTGCGTCTTTCCCACGTCGGGCGACACGTTCGGCATGGTGCCGCTGGAAGCGATGGCCCACGGCCTGCCGGTCATCGTCAGTTCCGGGCGCCATTGCGGGTTCGCCCACTACGTCACGCATGGCGTGGACGCGCTGGTGCTCGATGACCCCGGCGATGCGGGCGCGCTGGCAAAGGCCATGGGCCGGCTGCTTGCCGAGCCGGAGCTGCGCGAAAGGCTGGCCGGCAGCGGCCGCGAGCTTGCCCGGAGGATGGGCTGGGACAGCGTCGCCGCCCGCTATTCGCAGCTCTACCGGCGGCTGCTGGCCGGCTGACCTGTGCTCATTCCTCGCTGCTGGAGGAATTGTGCTGGTCGCCGAAGATGCCGCGCTGGCTGACCTGGATGCCGGCCGGCCCCAGGATGATGGCGAAAAGCACCGGCAGGAAGAACAGGATCATCGGCACGGTGAGCTTGGGCGGCAGGGCGGCGGCCTTCTTCTCGGCCTCGTTCATGCGCATGTCGCGGCTCTCGGTCGCCAGCACGCGGAGCGCGTGGCCGACGGGCGTGCCGTAGCGCTCGGCCTGGACCAGCGCCTGCGTCACCGACTTGACGGTTTCCAGTCCGGTGCGGGACGCCAGGTTCTCGTAGGCCTGCCGGCGTTCCTGCAGGTAGGAAAGCTCGGCGTTGGTCAGCACGAACTCCTCGGCCAGCTCCACGGACTGCGGGCCGATCTCGTCGGCCACGCGCCGCAGCGCCGCCTCCACCGACATGCCCGATTCCACGCAGATCAGCATCAGGTCGAGCGCGTCGGGCCAGGCCCGCTGGATGGACTGCTTGCGCTTGGTGGCGCGGTTGGAGACGTAGAGCACCGGCGCGTAGAAGCCGGCATAGGCCATGACGATGCACACGAACAGCTTGACGAACAGGGGCTGGTCGGGCAGCGCGCCCATGACGAAAATGTAGACCGCCGCCAGCGCGAAGCCGACGAACGGCAGCACGAGGCGGAAGAACAGGAACTGGGTGAGCGGGTTCTGGCCGCGGAAGCCGGCCATGCGCAGCTTCTGGATGGTGCCTTCGTCGGCGAGCGCGCGCTTCAGGTCGAGCCGCTCGACGATGTTGCGCATGCCGATGGACTGCTCCTCGCGCAGTCCCTTGCGCCGGTTGGCCTCGGCGGCCAGCCGTGCGCGCTGGCGGGCGCGCAGTTCCTCGCGCTCCAGCGCCACCGACTTCATGCGTGCCTTGAGCTGGTTTCCGCCCAAGGCCGGCAGCAGGGTGAAGGCCGTGGCGAACACGGCGATGCCGACCAGCAGCGCGATCAGGAAGGACGGGTCCGTGAGCGTCCTGATGACTTGGGCGGTCATGGGCCTACACCTCGAAGTTCATCATCTTGCGCATCACGAAGATGCCGATCGTCATCCACACCGCCGATATGCCCAAGATGAGGTGGCCGACACTGGTGGTGAACAGCGGCATGATGTAGTTCGGGCTGCTGATGTAGACGAGGAAGGCGACGATGAAGGGCAGCGCGCCGATGATGGCGGCCGATGCCTTGGCCTCCATCGAAAGCGCCTGCACCTTGGCCTTCATCTTCTTGCGGTCGCGCAGCACGCGCGACAGATTGCCCAGCGCCTCGGACAGGTTGCCGCCGGCCTGGCTCTGGATCTGGATGACGATGCCGAAGAAGCCCGCCTCGGGACAGGGCATGGTCTCGGGCATGCGCAGCACCGCGTCGGGAATGGACATGCCGAGCTGCTGCGAATCGACCACCCGGCGGAACTCGGTCCTGACCGGCTCCGGCGATTCGCTGGCGATCAGGCGGATGCCGTCGTTGAGCGGCAGGCCGGACTTCACCGCCCGCACGATGATGTCCAGCGCGTTGGGGAACTCCTCCAGGAACGCCTTGACCCGGCGGGCGCGCCGGAAAGACACGAACCAGCGCGGCAGGCCGAGCGCGCCGACCAGCAGCACGCCCGGCAGCGCGAACAGAGGCGCGCCGGCCATGTAGGCCGCCACGGTCAGGGCCACCCCGCAGATGGCGGAATAGAGATAGAAGCGCTCGACCGTCAGGCTCAGGCCCGCCTGCCTTATCTGGACCTTCAGCGGCGGCTTCTTGACCATGCGGTCGTTGTTCTTCTGCTTCTCCTCCAGGTCCTTCAGCGAATCCTGGAGCGACTTGCGCCGCCGGGCGACATCCGCCGTCCTGTCGCGCATGGCCTTGACCACGGCGCGGTCGGTCTCGGCGGCCTTGATCGTCTCCAGCCGCTTGCCGACCTGCTTTTCGCTGCTGATGCGGTTGAAGAGGAAGGCGTAGGCGACCGCGCCGGCGCTGAGGCCCGCCAGCAGGATGAAGACCAGGACGGTGGCGTCTATTCCGAACATGGCTGCGGTCCCTGTAGCCGGCGCATCATTCGGCGCGCTTCTCCATGGCTTCCAGCGCGGTGGCCAGGCGCTGCTCCTCGCCGAAATAACGCGCGCGGTCCCAGAAATGCGGGCGGCCGATGCCGGTGGAGACGTGCTGGCCGATGATCCTGCCGTTCGCGTCCTCGCCCTTCATGTGGTAGAGGACGAGGTCCTGCGTGATGATGACGTCGCCCTCCATGCCGATGACCTCGGTGATGTGGGTGATGCGGCGCGAGCCGTCGCGCAGGCGCGCGGCCTGGACGATGACGTCCACCGAGCCGACGATGATCTCGCGCACCGTCTTCTGCGGCAGGGAATAGCCGCCCATGGCGATCATCGATTCCATGCGGTTGAGGCATTCGCGCGGGCTGTTGGAGTGGATGGTGCCCATGGAGCCGTCGTGGCCGGTGTTCATGGCCTGCAACAGGTCGAACACCTCGGGGCCGCGCACCTCGCCGACGATGATGCGCTCGGGGCGCATGCGCAGGCAGTTCTTGACCAGGTCGCGCATCGTCACCTCGCCCTCGCCTTCCAGGTTGGGCGGGCGCGTCTCCAGCCGCACCACATGCGGCTGCTGGAGCTGCAGCTCGGCCGAATCCTCGCAGGTGATGACGCGCTCGTCGCGGTCGACATAGTTGGTCAGGCAGTTGAGCAGCGTGGTCTTGCCCGAGCCGGTGCCGCCGGAGATGATGACGTTGCAGCGCACCCGGCCGATGATCTTCAGCACCTCGGCCGCCTCCGGCGAGATGGAGCCGAACTTGACGAGCTGGTCGAGGGTGAGCTTGTCCTTCTTGAACTTGCGGATGGTGAGCGCGGTGCCGTCGATGGCCAGCGGCGGGGCGATGACGTTGACGCGCGAGCCGTCGGGCAGGCGGGCGTCGCAGATGGGCGAGCTCTCGTCCACGCGGCGGCCGACCTGGCTGACGATGCGCTGGCAGATGTTGAGGAGCTGCTGGTTGTCGCGGAAGCGGATGCCGGTCTGCTCGACCTTGCCGTTCACCTCGATATAGACGTTGCGCGAGCCGTTGACCATGATGTCGGCGATGTCGTCGCGGGCCAGAAGCGGCTCCAGCGGCCCGTAGCCGAGCACGTCGTTGCAGATGTCCTCGAGCAGGTCCTCCTGCTCGGCGATCGACATGGCGAAGTTCTTGATCGCGATGATGTCGTTGACGATGTCGCGGATTTCCTCGCGCGCGCTCTCGGGATCGAGCTTGGCGAGCTGCGACAGGTCGATCGTGTCGATCAGCGCGGAAAAGACCTGGCTCTTGGTGTCGTAGTAGCTCTCGCTGCGCTCGCGCGTCGGCCGGCGCGGCTCGGGCGCCATGGTCAGCGGCGCCATCGGCGGCGCCTCGACGGGCCGGCGGGGCGCCGGCGCCGCGACGGCGGCGGGCGAGGGTTCGGGCGCGGCGGGGCGGGAGGGTGGCGGCGCCGCATCGGCCGCAGCCGGTGCCGGGGCGGCCGGCCGGAAGACCGGCGGGAGCCGGCTGCCGTTGTCGTTGCCTCTTTTGCCAAACATGGTCTGCTCTACCGATCCTGCTGCGGCATCACTTCTTGCCGCGCCGCAGCGCTTCGAGAATGTTGCCGAGGCCCGCCTTCTTCCTGGTCTTCAGTTCCGCCCTGCCGGTCAGCACATGCGCGACCTCGTTCAGGGTGGCGACGATGGGGTTCCTGGCATCCATCTCGCCCAGCATGCGGCCGTTATTGGCGGCGTTGCCGAACAGCTGCGGGTCGAACGGCACGATGGCCATCGGCGTGATGCCGAGCGGGTCGGCGAAATCCTGGGCCGAGATTTCGGGCCGCTTGGGAATGCCGGTCTGGTTGAGGATGAGCTTCGGCGGCGGATCGTTCGGCC
>DAOKZN010000198.1:0-4992 GCA_035325625.1 Mesorhizobium sp.
CGTGCAATGGCTGCGCGACGGGCTGAAGGTGATCGGCAAGGCCGAGCACAGCGGCACGCTGGCGGCCACGGCCGATCCCGCCCAGAACGTCTATCTGGTGCCGGCCTTCGTCGGCCTCGGCGCGCCGCACTGGGATGCCGAGGCGCGGGGCGCTATGTTCGGCCTCACCCGCAATTCGGGACCCGCGGAATTCGCGCGTGCGGCGCTGGAATCGGTCGCCTACCAGACGCGAGACCTGCTGGACGCGATGAAGAAGGACTGGAAGGGCAAGACGGCGCGGACCGTGCTGCGGGTGGACGGCGGCATGGTGGCCTCCGACTGGACCATGCAGCGGCTGGCGGACATCCTCGATGCGCCGGTGGACCGGCCGACGATATTGGAGACGACGGCGCTGGGGGCCGCGTGGCTGGCCGGCTCGAAGGCGGGCGTGTGGCCGCAGGCAAAGGGTTTTGCCCGCAACTGGGCGCGAGACCGCCGCTTCGAGCCGCAGATGGATGCCGCCACGCGCACCGCCAAGCTGAAAGGATGGCACGATGCGGTGCGGCGCACCTTGAGCGCCGGACAAGAATAAAGGGCCACGCCCTTGTCGGCGCGGCCCCGTGTCTATCGAAAACCCGGGATCAGTAGGGCGACACGCACTGGCGGCGCGGGCCGTTATAGGGTTGCCAGCTGTTGTCGTAGGCCCGATAGCTGCGGTAACGCTGCGAGCACCAGCGCACATGGGCGTTGCCGTAGGCCGCCGGCGGGGGCGGCGGACGGTCGTTGGCGATGGCGCCGGAGATGTTCGCACCCGCCGCGAAGGCGGCCAGCGGGAACCATATGTCGCCATGGCGGCGATAGCCCGGCCTGTAGTTGCGATAGCCACGATGCCCGCGCCAGTAGTAGCCGTCGCCCCGGCGGATCACCCGGTCGTGGCCTCTGGAGGCGATATTCTGAATGTCGGTGGAAACCGCAGGCTTCTGCGGCACATAGAGCGGCTGCGCATTGGCCGCGGCAATCTCGCCGGCAACGAGCGAGACGCCCAGGGCGGCCGCCAGAAGACCGGGCATCAGCTTCTTCATGATTTTCTCCTTGCTGGAAATGATTGTCGTCCCAAGCGCATAAACGGCGTGAAGTGGTATTTGTTCCGTAGAAACCGCGACATGCAACCCTTCTTCCGCCTCCTTCGCGCCCCGTTGCGCATGCCGGCGCACAAAGCGGCCGGAAGTCTCGCGCAAGGCCGCTTTTCCGGTTGACCGGCCGAAGCGCTCTCCCTATGTTCCGCCGCAATTTCGGGGCGGCCGACGCCCCGGAAACGCAGCGGCAGCCACGTCCGGTTGCTGAAGCGGAAGCGGCCTTTCTGCCGCGCGGCGAAAGGTTGTGCAACGGAGTTTCCGTCGCGGCCGGAAAGCCAGGACGGGCCGGTAGCTCAGCGGTAGAGCACGTGACTTTTAATCATGTGGTCGAGGGTTCGATCCCCTCCCGGCTCACCACTCGCAGAATTTCATGACGGCACGTTGGATGCGTGCAGCCGCCGAGCCGCCCTGCAGGCCGACGCTCAGCGCAGCATCAGCACGCGGCAGGCGGTGCCTTCTTCCGCCACGGGAGCGAACGGCTCGCGGATGATGAGGCCGTTGGCGTCGGCCATCATCTTCAGCATCGAGGAATCCTGCGTGCCGAAAGGCGTTGCCACCAGCGTGCCCTCGTCCTCCGTCACCACAACGGCGCGCACAAAGTCCTGCCGGCGGTCGTTCGCAGCCATGGCGGTGCCGAGACGGGCCTCGCGCATGTCCTGCCGGAACGGCCGGCCGCCGAGGCGCGCCAGCAGCGGTTTCAGGAAAAGCTGCGAGCAGACCAGGCTCGCCACGGGGTTGCCCGGCAGGCCCAGGCAGCGCGTGCCGTCCAGCCGGCCGAACATCAGCGGCTTGCCGGGGCGCATGGCGATGCGCCAGAAGCCCAGCTTCATGCCTTGCGCCGTCAGCACGTCGTGGACGAGGTCGTGGTCGCCGACGGAGGCGCCGCCCAGCGTCACGATCACGTCGGCGCCGCCGGCGACCGCCTTCTTCACAAGTGCGGCGATCGCTTCCTCGCTGTCCGGCGCGATGCCGAGATCGAGGGTCGCAGCGCCGACGGAACGCGCCGCCGCGGCCACGCCATAGGCGTTCGACGCGATGATCTGGTCGGGGCCGAGGCTGGCCCCGGGCGGCATCAGCTCGTCGCCCGTGGCGATGATGGCGACCAGCGGCCGCCGCACCACGTCGAGCCGCGGGTGGTTTGCCGCCGCGGCCAGCGAAAGTGCCGCCCCGTCCAGCAGGCGGCCCTTTTCCAGCAGCAGGTCGCCCTCGCGGAAGTCGAGCCCGGCGCGGCGGATATTGCGGTCCTGCGGCGTCGGTTCCTGCACCTCTATCGTGCCGTCGCCCAGGTCACGCACGTTCTCCTGGATGACGACGGTGTCGGCGCCTTGGGGCAGCGGCGCCCCGGTGAAGATGCGGACGGCCTCGCCGGCACCGACGCTGCCGCTGAAGCCGCGCCCTGCGGCCGCCGTGCCGATCACTGTAAGCCGCGCGGGCACGGTGGAGACGTCCCCGGCGAGCGCGGCATAGCCGTCCATAGCCGAGGCGTCGAAGGGCGGCTGGGTGCGCAGCGCCGCGACCGGCGAAGCCAGCACGCGGTCCCAGGCGTCGGAAAGCGCCACGCTTTCGGCCGGCAGGGGTGCCGCGTCTTCGAGCAGGCGCTCCAGCGCCTCGGAAATCGGGATGAGAGACATCACCTGTCAGCCTTGTAGTCGCCGGACTTCCCGCCGGTCTTCTCCACCAGCCGGATGCCGGAAATCGTCATGGCGCGGTCCACGGCCTTGGCCATGTCGTATATGGTCAGGCAGGCCACGGAGGCCGCCGTCAGCGCCTCCATCTCCACGCCGGTCTTGCCCGTCACCCGCGCCAGCGCGGTGACCCTGAGACCGGGCAGGGCCTCGTCCGGTTCGATCTCCACGGAAACCTTGGTCAGCAGCAGCGGGTGGCACAACGGGATCAGCTCATGCGCCTTCTTGGCCGCCATGATGCCGGCGATACGGGCCGTGCCCAGCACGTCGCCTTTCTTCGCATTGCCTTCCAGGATGGTCGCGAGCGTCTCCGGAAGCATGCGGACAAAACCCTCGGCCACGGCGGTGCGCTGCGTCTCGGCCTTTTCGCCGACATCGACCATGTGCGCCTCGCCTTGCCGGCCGATATGGGTGAGGGCAGGGCGGCCGGGCATCGGGCTCAGACGGCCTCCGCCGCCGCATCGATCCCCAGAAGGGCGCGCGTCGCGGCAGCCACGTCCTGCTGCCGCATCAGGCTTTCGCCGACGAGGAAGGTGCCGATGCCGTATTTCGCCAGCCGCTGGCAGTCGGCATGGGTGAAGACGCCGCTCTCGCCCACCAGCAGCCGGTCGGCGGGAACCAGCGGCGCCAGCCGCTCCGACGTTTCCAGGCTGGTCTCGAAGGTGCGCAGGTTGCGGTTGTTGATGCCGATGAGCCGCGAAGACAGCTTCAGCGCCCGTTCCAGCTCGGCCTCGTCATGCACCTCGATCAGCGCGTCCATGCCGAGCGCGAACGCGGTCTCCTCCAGCTCGCGGGCGAGCGTGTCGTCGACGCTGGCCATGATGATGAGGATGGCGTCGGCGCCCCAGGCGCGCGCCTCGTGGACCTGATAGGGGTCGAACAGGAAATCCTTGCGCAGCGCGGGCAGCACGCAGGCGGCTCGGGCCGCGGTGAGATATTCCGGCGCGCCCTGGAAGGAAGGCGCGTCCGTCAGCACCGACAGGCAGGCCGCGCCGCCCGCCGCATAGGCCCGCGCCAGCGTGGGCGGGTCGAAATCTTTGCGGATCAGGCCCTTGGAAGGGCTGGCCTTCTTGATCTCGGCGATCAGGGCGAAGCGACCTTCACCGCGTTTGGCTTCCAGCGCGGCCAGGAAGCCGCGGGGCGCATCGGCATCCTTCGCCCGCGCCTCGATCTCGGCCAGCGGTATGCGCGCCCTGGCGGCGGCGATCTCGTCGCGCTTGTAGGCCTCGATCTTCTTCAGGATGTCGGCCATCGTCCTACTCGTTCGAAACCCGGACGAGGTCTTCGAGCACCTCGCGCGCGCGGCCGCTGTCGATGGCCTGCGCCGCCTTGGCTATACCTTCTTCCAGCCGGCCCACGGTGCCGGCCACGACGAGCCCGGCACCGGCATTCATCAGCACCGTGTCTCGGTAGGCGCCCGGCGCCCCCTCCAGCAGCGCGCGCAAGGCCCCGGCATTGTAGGCGGCGTCGCCGCCGCGCAGCTCCGCGCGCGCATGCCGGGCAAGGCCGAAATCTTCCGGCGACAGCGTGAAGGAGCGGATCTCGCCGCCGGCCAGTTCGGTCACGGACGTCTCGCCGGTGGTGGTGATCTCGTCATAGCCGTCGCCATGCACCACCCAGGCATGCTCGGTGCCCAGCGTCTTCAGCGTCTCGGCCACCGGCACGATCCATTCCGGCGAGAACACGCCGACGAGCTGGCGGCGCACCCCGGCCGGGTTCGACAGCGGCCCGAGCAGGTTGAAGATGGTGCGCGTGCCAAGCTCCACGCGCGTGGGGCCGACGTGCTTCATGGCCGGATGATGCGCCGGGGCGAACATGAAGCCGACGCCCGCCTCGTGGATGCAGCGTCCGATCATATCCGCCGGCAGGTCGATCCTGATGCCGAGCCCGGTCAGCACGTCGGCCGCGCCGGTCTGCGAGGAAAGCCCGCGATTGCCGTGCTTGGCCACCGGCACGCCGCAGGCGGCGATGACGAAGGCGGAGGCGGTGGAGATGTTGACGCTGTGCGAGCCGTCGCCGCCGGTGCCGACGATGTCGATGGCGTTCTCGGGCGCGTCCACCCGCAGCATCTTGTCGCGCATGGTGGCGACCGCGCCGGAAATCTCGCCCACCGTTTCCCCGCGCACCCGCAGCGCCATCAGGAAGCCGCCGATCTGGCCGGGCGTGGCGTCGCCCGACATGATGATGTCGAA
>DAOKZN010000199.1:0-4931 GCA_035325625.1 Mesorhizobium sp.
CCTCTCCCCACAGGGGCGAGGAACCCAGGCTGGAAGAACCGCGTTTCCTCTCCCCGTGGGGGAGAGGTGGTTTGCGAAGCAAACCGGAGAGGGGGTGTTCATCCTGCCGGTCCGGCCGAGCCTGTTCATCGCTACGCCCCGTTTCCGGTGTGGCCATTGTCGTGGAAATCGGGAAGCGGGGAACGGCCCGACAGCCTTCCGAAATCCGCATGACGGATAAAATTGGAGCGATCCGCCAAAACCTTCCCTAACGTCTGCCAGGCAAGGGTTGGCGCTTGTCCGGGGAACCCGGCAACGCTCGACAAGGGCCCGGCGCCCCGGGGGGGGGGGAAAAGCCCGCCGCGCCGGCGCGCGCCCGCACCACGCCACCGCCGCTGGTGCCGGACCTTGCCGGCAGGCGCGGCGAATGGCCGGACTTTCTGGTCTTCGGCGCCTTCGCCATGCTGGCCGGCCTTTCGCATCTCACCGGCGCACCGCCCTTCATCGCGGTCGGGCTGCTGGCGGCCGGCGCGGCCGGCCTTGCCCTCAACCTGCGGGCGCGCCGCGCGGCGCGCCGGGCCGCCCTCCTGCTCGACGACAGCACCGCCCGCAGCCGCACCGAAATGGAGGCGATGGCCGACCGCATCTGGGAGATGCAGGAAAGCGAGGAGCGTTTCCGCGGCCTGATCGACGCGCTGGGCGACCTCGTCGTGCATCGGGATCGCGACGGCCGCATCGTCTACGCCAACAAGGTCTTCGCCGACCTCGTCGGCATGGACCCGCGCGACCTGCCCGGACACACGCTGGCCGAGCTCGGCGTCGAGGTCGGCATCGTGCCCGACGCCGCCTTCTACGACCGCGAATGCCTGAGTTCCACCGACGTCGCCATCCGCACGCCGGACGGGCCGCGCTGGTTCTCCTGGATCGAGCTGTCGGTACGCGACAAGGACAGCGGCACCGTCTCGCACCGGGCAATCGCGCGCGACATCACCGCGCGCAAGCGCGCCGAAACCTCGCTGATCTCCGCCCGCGAGCGCGCCGAGCATGCCAGCCAGGCCAAGTCGCGCTTCCTCGCCACGGTCAGCCACGAGATCCGCACGCCCATGAACGGCATCATGGGCATGGCAAGGCTGCTCGCCGACACCAGGCTGACGCCCGAGCAGCGCACCTATGTCGGCGCCATCACCACCTCCGCCAGCGCCCTGCTGGCGCTGATCGAGGACCTGCTCGACTATTCCAAGATCGAGGCGGGGCGTTTTGCGCCCGAGCCGCAGCCCATGTCGCCGCGCGAGCTCGCCGACAACGTGGTCGAGCTGCTTGCGGCGCGCGCCTTCGGCAAGGGCATCGGCCTGGGCTGCCATGTGGAGCCCAACGTGCCGCAGATGCTCACCGCCGATCCCGGCCGGATGCGGCAGGTGCTGCTCAACCTTGTCGGCAACGCCATCAAGTTCACCGAGGCGGGCGGCGTGCTGGTGACGATCTCGCGCCTGCGCACCGACAGGGGCGACCGCCTGCGCGTCGCCGTGGCCGACACGGGCCCCGGCCTGCGCCAGGACGACCTGGAACGCATCTTCGACGAGTTCGAGCAGGCCGATGGAACCTCCACCCGCGCCCATGGCGGCGCCGGGCTCGGCCTGGCCATCTCCAGACGGCTGGTCAAGGCCATGGACGGCACGCTTTCGGTTTCCAGCGCCTTCGGCGAGGGCTCGGAATTCGTCTTCGAGATTCCCGTCCGCTCCCCGGTCGAGTCGCCTTTCGGCCGGCAGAACCTGCTTGACGGGCGCCACGCGGTGATCCTGTCGCGCAACGCCACCGAGGCCGAGGCCATCGCCCGCACCATCCGCTCCCACGGCGGCAGCGCCGAGATCGCCGCCACGGTGGCCCAGGCGGCGACGCTTTCCGCCGCCTGCGACGTGCTGCTGGTCGATGCGGCCATGGAAGAGGGCGACGGCCGGCTGCTTGCGCGCCTGCGCCAGGCGGGCTTCTGCGCCTGCGAGGCCATCACCCTGATCGCGCCGTCGGACCGGGGCACGCTGGGCGAGTTCCGCGCCAGCGGCTATGCCAGCTTCCTCGCCCGGCCGGTGCGCGGCGAGACGCTGCTGCGCATGCTGGTTTCGGGCGGCGCGGCGGCCCGTCCCGGCCCGGAGGCGGACCCCGGCGGCGACGCGGACCGGGCGCGGGAGGCCGGCAGCGCCGGCCTGTCGGTGCTGATCGCCGAGGACAACGACATCAACGCCATGATGGCCCGCGCCACGCTGGCGCGGGCCGGCCACCGCGTGGAGGTGGTGGGCAACGGCAAGGCGGCCGTGGAAGCGGTGACGGGCGCGGGCAACATCCGCTACGACGTCGTGCTGATGGACCTGCACATGCCGCTGATGGACGGGCTGGACGCGATCGCCGCCATCCGCCGCCATGAGGAGGAGACCGGCACGGTGCCGGTTCCGATCATGGTTCTGTCGGCCGACAGCCAGGAAAAGACCCGCCACGCCGTGCTCGCCCACGGCGCCAGCGGCTTCGTCACCAAGCCGCTCGACCCCGACGCGCTGGTGCGCGCGGTGCAGGAGCAGGCGGCCGCTTGATCGCGCCCGCGGCTGCGGCTATTGCCGTCCGGCGGCTATCACTGTACTGTCGCAAAACTGTTGCACCCCCATTGTATCCCCGCGCCAAGAGGGATGGCTCGAAGGAGAACCGCTCGTGCAAACAGCGATGCTGCAAGGTGAGCCCAGCCCGACCGCCGGCACCGCCCTGTTCCACGGCCAGAAGGTCGAAGGCATGCTGGAGGGCGCTCCGCTCGGCCGTATCGGCAGCCTCGAAGTGCGCCTTGCACGCAACGAGGACGAGATCGCCGCCGCCCAGGAGGTGCGCTATCGCGTGTTCTACGACGAGCTGGGCGCCGGCCACGGCCTCAAGGCGCTCGACCGCCGCGACGCGGACCGCTTCGACGCCGCGTGCGACCATCTTCTGGTCTTCGACACCGCCTTGGCCGGCCCCGAGCACCGGCGCATCGTCGGCACCTACCGGCTTCTGCGGCAGGAATCCGCGGCGGCCACCGGCGGCTTCTACTCGGACGACGAATTCGACCTGCGGCGGCTGATCGCACGCCATCCGGACCTGCGCTTCCTGGAGCTCGGGCGCTCCTGCGTGCTGCCCGAATACCGTTCCAAGCGCACCATCGAGGCGCTCTGGCAAGGCATCTGGGCCTATATCAACCATTACGAGATCGACGTGATGACCGGCTGCGCCTCCTTCCACGGCACGGTGCCGGCCGCGCATGCCGAGGCGCTGACCTATCTGGCGCATCATTGCCGCTCCACTCCGCCCTGGGACGTGCGCGCGGTCGCCCGCCGCTACAGTTCCATGGACCTGATGCCGGTCGAGGCCGTCAGCACCAAGGCCGCGATCGCCGCCATGCCGCCACTCATCAAGGGGTATCTGAGGCTCGGCGCCCGCATCGGCGACGGCTGCGTCGTCGACCACGACTTCGCGACGGTCGACGTCTTCGTCGTGCTGCCGGTGGCGGCCATCAACACCCGCTACATCAACTATTACGGCGGCGAGGCGCAGCGCTTCGCGGCGTGACCGCTCAGGGTATGTCTTCCGGCCTGCGCCCCGGGCGCCCCTTGTAGGCAGGAAAGCACCAGCCATAGCGGAGCGCGCCGCCGCGCACCGCGAAGGCGGTGACGAAGCCGGCCGCAGAGCACAGGGGCAAGGGCAGGCCCGACAGCGCCGCCAGCGTGTAGACCGCCGAGCCGCCGAGCGCCGCCGTGACATAGACCTCGGGCCGCAGCAGCACCGAGGGTTCGCCGGCCAGCAGGTCGCGCAATATGCCGCCGAAGGCGGCGGTGAGCATGCCCATGACGATGGAGACGGTGGGCGAGCCGGTGACGGCGAGGCCCTTGGCGGCACCGATCACCGAGAAGGCGGCCAGGCCGACCGCATCCAGCCACAGAAGCAGCCTGTAGCGCGATTCGATGCGATGGGCGCCGAAGAAGACGAGCACCGCCACGGCCGCGCAGATCAGCACATGGCGGCTGTCGCTGACCCAGAATACCGGCACGCCGAGGATGAGGTCGCGAAACGTGCCGCCGCCGATGCCGGTGACGCTGGCCAGGAACAGGAAGCCGATGATGTCGAGCTCCTTGCGCGAGGCGGCAAGCGCCCCTGTCGCCGCGAAGACGGCGACGCCGGCATAGTCGAGGAGCGTGAGCAGCGGCATGGCGGCCAGAAAAGTAGGGCAGTAGGGCAGTAGGGCAGTAGGGCAGTAGGGCAGTAGGGCAGTAGGGCAGTAGGAAGGTCGATCAATTGCAGGCAAAGCGCAAGCGGTGAGGTTGACGACCACGAAGCGCGGAGCGGGAGCACGGCTGCATGCCGCCGTCTTTCCCTACTGCTTTACTGCCTTATTCCCTTACTCTCCTTCCCGCGGCTCCGCCTTCGCGGCCTCGGTCTTCGGGCCGCCCTTGGAGACGCCGACCATGGCCGGCCGAAGCACCCGCTCGCCGATGGAATAGCCCGGCTGCACCACCTGCACCACGGTCTGTTCCGGAACGTCCGGGTTCGGCACCTCGAACATGGCCTGATGGAAATTCGGGTCGAACTTCTCGCCCTCGGGCGTGAGTTTCTTCACGCCGTGCTTTTCCAGCGCCGAAAGCATGGCGCGCTCGGTGATCTCGACGCCTTCGAAAAGCCCTTTCAGCGTCGCGTCCCCGGCCAGTGCATCGGCCGATACGGCCTCCAGCGCCCGGCGCAGATTGTCGGAGACGGACAACATGTCGCGGGCGAAGTTGGCGATCGAATAGGCGCGCGCGTCCTGCACGTCGCGGGCGGCGCGGCGGCGCATATTCTCCACTTCGGCCGCGGCGCGCAGCGCGCGGTCCTTCAATTCCTCGTTTTCCTTCAGAAGCCGCACCAGCGCCTCGTAGTCGTCGCCGACGCCGCCTTCGGCGCGCTCGGCC